>CAYWGB010000117.1:0-3615 GCA_964457825.1 uncultured Campylobacterales bacterium
CTGTTTGATTTCGCTAGTTCCAAGTTTAACACCGAGCTAGCACAAGAGATGGGTGACTTTATGCTCAAAATTATCAAAGTGCTCATCATAGGCGTAGGATTTGGGACTATTTTGAAAGTCTGGGGCGTGGATGTGACTGCTCTAATAGCATCATTGGGCTTGGGTGGTTTGGCATTTGCTCTGGCTGCAAAAGATACAGCCTCTAATCTATTTGGCTCTTTTGCCTTGCTTGCAGACAAATCCATACGCAGAGGTGAATGGATAAGAGTGGGTGAGATAGAGGGGATTGTTGAGGATATAGGCATGAGAACAACCAAAATAAGATCTTTTGAAAAATCACTCATTACAGTGCCAAACCAGATACTAGCAAACACACCCATCGAGAACTATTCACGACGGGGAATAAGACGTATCAATATCAATATAGGGGTAACATACGAGACCACTCAAGAGCAGCTAAGCAACATAGTAGAGTCGACAGAGGGTATGCTCAGGAGTCATACAAACATTGCTCAAGATGAACTGCTCATTGTCAATTTTGAGTCGTTTGGAGACTCATCATTGAATATATTTGTCTACTGTTTCGCTAAAAGCTCTGAATGGGAAGAGTACCTAAATATTCGCCAAGATATCCATCTGCAAATCATGAAAATTGTCCAAGATAATGGAAGTGATTTTGCATTCCCGTCACGCACATTATATATGCAAGGTAGCGAGTTGCTACAAAAGCCATAATTGGCTATACTACCAAAAATAATATACACAAGTGTATCGAGGAATATAATATGAAGATTTTGGGCATTTTAATTTTGATATTTGGGATATTTGATTTGGCAGATAGCTACATAGGCTTAGATATATGGGCTGATTTGCTTAGTATACGCCTACCTGTATTTTTGGATACATTCGGCCCACTTGTTGAGATTGCACTTGGTGCTGGGGCAGTGATTTTAGATAAAGAGAGAAATAGTTATTAAAAATTTAAAAAAAGTAGCCATACTTGGGCGACCAAATGTAGGCAAAAGCTCGCTATTTAACCGTCTGGCTAGACAAAGAGATGCTATTACTTCTGATGTAAGTGGAACCACCAGAGATGTCAAAAAGCGTATAGTCACAATATCTGGCAACCGTGATTTTGAAGTCTTAGACACTGGTGGTTTGGACTACAGCTCTGAACTGTTTAGCAAAGTGGGAGAGATGGCTCTCAAAGCAGCCAATCAAGCTGATATTATCATCTATTTGGTTGACGGCAAGAACATACCAAACGAAGAAGACAGAGAGACATTTTATAAACTACAATCACTTCGCAAGCCCATCGCACTCGTTGTCAACAAAATAGACAACGACAAGGAGGAGCACAACTATTGGGAGTTTTTGGAGTTTGGTGCTGATAGGGTTTTTCCAATGTCTGTCAGTCACAATAGATATTTTAACGATTTTTATGCATGGCTAGAGGAGCACATCGAACCCAATCATCCAGAGCCAGAGACAAGCTCCCAAGACGAAGATGACAATGATACTGTGTCTCTGGAGAAATTTTTAGAGCAAGACGAACTCAAAGTAGAAGAAGATAGCAAGGCTATAAAAGTGGCTATTATCGGCAGAGTAAACACTGGCAAGAGCTCCTTGTTAAACTCTTTATTGGGTGAAGAGCGTTCAGTTGTGAGCGATGTGGCAGGCACCACGATTGATCCTATTGATGAGACAATCGAACACAATGACCACAAGATTACATTTGTGGACACTGCCGGAATCAGAAGACGAGGCAAGATATTGGGTATCGAAAAGTATGCTCTAGATCGCACCGAGAGTATGCTAGAGCAAGCGGATATAGCGCTTTTGATAATCGATAGTACAGTTGGGATAACTGAATTAGATGAACGAATAGCAGGAATCACTGAAAAGTTTAGACTTGGCACTCTAATCGTGCTAAACAAATGGGATATCAGAGGAGACAAGAGTTATGAGGATGCCATAGAAGAGGTGCGAGATGAGATGAAATTTTTGCACTATGCACCAATATTGACAGTATCTGCATTGACTGGACAAAGAGTACATAGAATACTGGATGATGTCGTGAATATATTTGCAAGATACTCTCAGAGAATGCCTACAAGTAAACTGAACGAAGTCTTACAAAGAGCTATGCGAAGACATCATGTCCCCTCGCATAATGGTGCAGTCGTTAAGATAAAATTTGCAACACAATATGAGACTAAGCCGCCAAAAATTGCCTTGATAGTGAATCGACCAGAGTTTTTACATTTTAGCTATCGGCGATATCTCTCAAATGCTTTCAGGAGTGCTTTTGAATTTGAGGGTGTTCCGCTGGATATAGTAGCTAGAAAAAGAGGCGAGAGGGTCGAGGACAAATAGATATGTCCAGAAATTTTTCGTTATATAAAATCAACAATAGGATATTTCATGCGTGTACTTAATGGTCTACAATCTTCCGGAAGCCTACATATAGGTAATTATTTTGGAGCAATCAAGCCTATGATGGAGCTCCAAGAAGATAATGATATGTTTATGTTTATCGCAAACTATCATGCCTTGACATCCCTAAGTGACCCAGAAGCTCTAAAAGCCAATACTCTAGATGCTGCTATTACTTTTCTCTCGCTTGGTCTAGATCCGCAAAAGAGTACATTTTGGGCACAAAGTGATGTCAAAGAGGTACTAGAGTTGTATTGGATACTTTCGGCATATACCCCCATGGGTCTGCTAGAGAGAGCGCATAGCTACAAAGACAAAGTAGCCAAAGGCATAGGTGCAAATCATTCTCTTTTTAGTTACCCCGTACTTATGGCTGCAGATATTTTACTCTATGATTCTCAAATTGTGCCAGTAGGCAAAGATCAAATACAGCATGTAGAGATGACTAGGGACATAGCCATAAAGTTCAATAATGATCATGGCGAGATTTTTGTAATCCCAGAGCACAGAGTAGATGAAAATGTGGCTACCGTGCCTGGTATCGATGGTCAGAAAATGAGTAAGAGTTATGGTAACGATATCAGTATCTTTCTAGATGAAAAACCCCTACAGAAGCTATGCAACAAAGTAGTGACAGACTCTACACCTATGGGCGAACCACTGGAGTACAACAGCTGCAATGTATATGCTCTGTGCTCTTTATTTTTGGATGCAGATGGAAAGTCTGAGCTGGCATCTAGATACCAAAGTGGCAAAGAGGGGTATGGACATTTCAAAAAATATCTAAAAGAGCTGATATGGTCAGAGTTTGAAGAGGCCAGAGAAAAAAGAGCATACTATATGGATCACACGGACGAAGTTAGAGAGATTCTCGACGCCGGAGCCAAAAAAGCAAAAGCCATAGCAAGCGAAAAGATGAAAATCATACGAGATGCTGTGGGGATTTTGTAGCGTACCCGCAGGATAGGCTATGCTATTGCGTACGCCATAGTACTTTTAAAAAGTATGCCCTTTCTTAAAACTGTGCTTGATTTTTTAGAGAACGATGAAGCGTTATGTCATAGGTAGGGTCAAAGTTAATTTTATCATTAACCCATCAAGTAATATCTATGAGAGTGAGATGGAAAAGCAACCACAAACTCAAAGGAAAGGAATGAGTAGGTAGCCTACTTTACGTTT
>CAYWGB010000118.1:0-3570 GCA_964457825.1 uncultured Campylobacterales bacterium
ATTCTATGCACTAATCAAATCTCATCTATCTTCGCTCGGCAGGGTAGTTACACAGGCCACATCACCCATGTATACTACTAAGTCATTTTGGAGCATAGCAAAAAGTATACGAGTCGCAGGGCTGAATAGCATGGGATACCATACATATGTACCAAGCTTTGGAGAGTGGGGATTTGTCTTGGCTACTAGAGCAAATATACTAGTGCCAAAACCCTACCACAAACTCCCTGATGGGCTAAAATATTACGACAGTGATTCTATGAAAACAATGAGTAAATTTGCTCCCGATATGTCTGAGCTTGCTGTAGAAGCAAATACTCTAAGTAATCACTATCTAGTAAAATATTACAATGACGGTTGGAAAAAGTGGTATGGCAAATAGTATACAGACGCCATTTTTTGCCATAGAGGCATCGAAACTAGAACGTAATCTTACGAGACTTGTCAATCTTGGTGCTAGGTGCGGCATACAGGTACTGCATACTCTCAAAGCTATTGATACAGAGCAAGTCACTACGATGATTGCAAAAAAACTTGACGGCTTTAGTGCCACCAACAAAAATGAGATAGATAAAATACGAGATTGTGACAGAGGGCATGTTCACCTATATTCACCCGCCTTTAAAAGTGACGAGATTCATGCCATATCATCTGCAAGTGATACTATGAGCTTCAACTCTCTTTCACAATACCACAAATACCAACCTATCATAAAAGATGATACATCGATTGGTATTCGTATTAATCCCAATATTCAGATAATACAACCAGAATATTGCGATGCATCTGCTACCGCTAGCCGTTTTGGAGTATCAGAAGATGAATTTTTGAATTGGTTTAGCAGTGCACACAGAGATATAGACGGAATCCATTTTCATCTATTTTGTCACCAAGATGGTGACTCTATAAGGATATTGCTAAAGCATTTAAGAGATAAATATGATGACGTATTGAAAAAATTGAAATGGCTCAATTTAGGTGGAGGAGTGAAACTAACTGACGATAATTTTGATATTGACCAGTTTGTGGATACCATAAACCGCTTTAAACAACACTACCCTAATCTCAATATAATGATTGAGCCGGGTGAAGCCGTGGTAAACAGATGCGGATACCTAGAGTGCAGCGTTATAGACGTGGTAGCCAGAGGAGATGAGAAGATTGCAATAGTGGACACATCTATCGAGACGCACTTATTGGATATAGCAATTGTCAAAGCATCACCAAGGATTCGAGAGAGCACAAGTGCTAGGATAGGCAAGTTTAATTATAAGATTGCTGGCGTTAGTTGCATTGCTGGTGATATCATAGGAGAGTACTGCTTTGATAGTGAGTTACAAATTGGTGATAGACTAAAAATAGATGATGTAGTTGGATATAATATCTGCAAACAAAATGAGTTTAACGGCATAGAAAAAGCAGAGCTTTACTTAGTCTAGCTTTTCTTGTTTGTGTTGGTCTTGGATGCCTCTCTGGCCGCTACAGCCTCTGGTGAGAATATATCGTTGCAAGCTATGCACTCATCTTTAAATATTCCTATTTTTACAAGCAATGCATGCATACTACATCCGGCACAGTAGCCCAACAGAGCCTCCATCCACATAAAGGTAAAGCATATAAACAGCATCGTTATGGGGACTTGATATGGCATGTACTGAGTGCCTTCTGGCAAGATGGTAGTCCCAGCTAGTGTATTAATCCAAGTGGCAAATATGTCTGGATTGAAAAATACTAGACATGTAGCGATAAATAGTGAGCCAAGGGTCCAGGCAAATCTCTTTGGTGTCAATGGCTTCCATACTTTGGGTTTATTTTTAGTCAAAAAAGATGCTACTAGTATCGTAGGTGATAGTCTAGAGCTCCAGATAAACATCCCACTTATCATCTCGAAAAGCACATAAAACAGCATGTATGTCTGAATCGTAAAATCATATGTTTTTCTAACAGCCTCTACTTTGTAGATAATCTGATCATCAAAGTTTGTATCATAACTATCCACTGCCGTAGCACTATCTACAATCCAGCTGGACTCAAATGCTGCACTATATAATGTATATGAAAGAATAATCGGAATCATCAGGAGCATTCCCGCTCTTAGTCTCACAACCGTCTCATTAATCATCGTTGGTTTTACTCTTGGATCTTGGAACCACAAGTTGTATAAAGTCTCTCTCATCTCTTACCCACTTTTGGAAAAAATATAATATAGTATATCTAATAATTATAAATATAGATAAGAATTACTACTATCAAATAGTGTGACTTTTTATATGAGTAAACAAATTTATCTTATGACCGGGATTTTACGTAATTTCACTGGGGTCGTGTCACAAAAATTAAATAACTGATTCTAATTTACGACTCTGCTGCATGTCCACAGGAGTTACATATCTCATCTTTGGTTTGCTATTATTTTTGGATATAATAAACAATGATAATACTTGCGCACAAAGCACAAGTTGAATGACAGGAGCAATAATGAACAAAGAAGCAAGAACATTAGATGAGAGAATTGACCGTATATACAAAATGGCAAAAGAGCATTTCGGAGAGGTTAAATTTGTAGGAATCAAGAGACACACAAAAATTGGCTGGGTAGCAAAAATACAATTTGATGAATTTGAATCTCTGCTAGCAGAGGGAGAAGATGCGATAGATGCACTCAAAAAATTGAGAAAAAGACTCAAAAAGATTATAGCTAGATACAATCTGGTATAGACAAGATTATGAAAAAAAATATTCTACTGATCGGCTTTATGGGCATAGGAAAAGGTACAACTGCTAGGGCATATTCCAAGCGATATGGTACATACAACATAGATACAGATGATATCATTGAGTCGTCTCTCAATAAAAATATCAAATCTATATTTGAAAAGCATGGCGAAGAGCACTTTAGATCACTAGAGCAAAAGACAGCAGACTGGATTGAGAGGAGCGTAAACAAGACTTTGATTAGCTGTGGTGGTGGATTTTACAAAGTAAACAACATCAACAAACTAGGGGTAGTTGTATTGTTAGACGCATCATTTGAGTGGATTTATCAGCATCTTAAAAATGCTAAAAATTCTCAGGCTAAATTTGCCAAACGGCCACTGTACAGTGACATTGAAAAGGCAAAAAAACTCTATGTAGAGAGAGAAAAGGCCTACAAGAAAGTAGCAGATGTTATTATTAACGTGGAGGACAAAAGCATGAAAGAGGTACTCAAAGAGATCAAAACTAAAGTCAAAGAAGTGCGAGCCAAAAATGATAACTAAGAGAGCTGTCTGCATACTCTCAGGTGGCATGGATAGCACTCTTGCCACAGTGATGGCAATGAATGCTGGATATGATGTGATAGCTGTACATTTCAATTATGGGCAACTCACAGAATCAAAAGAGCTAGAGAGTTTTAAATCAATAGTTCATAGGCTTGGCATAGAGGAGAGTTATGAGATAGATTTACCTTTTTTTGAGCAGATTGGTGCATCTGCCCTCACAGACAAAAGCATCGATGTACCAACTCATGGTCTCGAGGATGGTGTGCCTGTAACATATGTGCCTTTTAGAAATGGTATCTTTGTCTCA
>CAYWGB010000119.1:0-3570 GCA_964457825.1 uncultured Campylobacterales bacterium
ACTATTAAAACCATGCACAGTCGTCACAAAAGGAAATCTCAACTTTTTATTTGCCAGATAAGTCAACCATGCTGGCACACGACTCCTGGCATGTAAAATATCAGGCTTAAGTTCTTTGAAGAGTTTGCTTAACTTGCGCATTCTAGAAAATATTGTCAATGGGTTTTTTGAGCACACATCAAACACAATATGTTTTGCTCCTTCTTGCTCTATCTGTTTCGATAGCTTCCCTCCTGCACTTATAACGATGCTCTCATGTCCGAGCTTTACCAATTCCCTGCTGAGCTCTACTGTGCCACGCTCCACACCGCCTTCATTCAGTTCTGGCAGCAACTGTACAATTCTCATAGATAAACTCCCTTGATATACTCTTGGAAATCTATCTTTTTGTTTCTCTTCTTTATCGTATCATCAAAAATATGCAAATACCCTTTTGATTCTAAATTTTTAACAAACTGGTCAAACTTAGTGGAACTCCTTGAATGTACTGGCAGCACAACTACATTTGAATCGCCAAACGAGACACACTCTGATATCATTGAAGTACTATCTCCTGTCACAAATACTGTCTCGCACTCATCTAGGAGATCAGGTATTGGGTTAGCTGGATTTTTTGAGAATATAACTTGATAATCAAAATTATAAGACTCAACTAGACTCTCTACATCGCCAGATGTACGAGGTGATGTCACAACTGCAATCTCGTAGTCACCATAGTTTGCTTTGATGAAATCAAGCTGCTTTTTTAGCCTTTCTATTGATAGCTCAAGATGTCTACTACTACCTCCTATGATTACACCAACTGACTTTTTTTCTCTCTTGTAAATTCCTTTTGGCTCTACCATGGAGCAATTTATATCCACTCTAACGATATTGTCTTGCTCAGGTGGATTGTCATGAGTTTGAGCAAAAATTATATCAAAATCATACAGATACCCTCGTGGTAACATCATTGCAATAGATTTAGCATTTAATCGATATGCGAGAGTTTTGACTAGATAATATGTTACAGAACCGGTACCTACTACCATATCATAATCCTCATATTTCAAAGAGACACTCTCGAATAGTTTAGCCGTTTTTATCCCAAATCTATCCAGAAAATAGCTAATAGCTTTGCTCCAAAAATATCTAGGTTTAACTTCTACAACATCGTATGGCAGATTGCAATATTTAGAAAATGCTATAGATTGATTCAGGTGTCCCAACCGGCCATCACTCAAAATCAATACACGACTCACCGTTTACACTCCAGCTGATATTTCCATCTGTCATGAACCCACATCCACTGTTCAGGAGATACTCTTATCTGGTTTTCAATTACACTATAGTACCGCTGGGTCATATCTTCATCTCTACCAACAAACTCTATTGGATCCCCAATAACAACCTTAAAACTATACCCTTCCCTGACAATAAAAACAGGTACAACCAGCGGATCTAACTTTTTTTTCAACACTGCCACAGATCTCACAGCATATGTCTCATTACCAAAAAACTCTACTTTAACTCCATTTGGTGGGCTCATCCATTGATCTACTGCAAGCAGCACTCTCTTTTTACTCTTCAAAGCCTTGGCAATACTAATCATCGATTTTTTATGCCCAACTGATTTGTTGCCAAACTTCTCTCTAAAGGGGGTTGAAATATTCTGCTCTATTTTTCTGTTTTTGCTCTCTTTTACTACTCCAAGCAATGGCATACCATTTTGCCCAAAAAAGTGACACAATAGCTCCCAGTTGGAGTAGTGCGCAGTAATGTAAATCACACCATTTGGTGCATCTGCAGATATTTTCTCTATTTTAGCTAAGGCTTCATCCTTGTTGGTAACTACACTATTTGGATCAAGTTTATCATTTATGACCAACAGGCACTCTGCGGCAGTTTTTCCAAGCTCTTTGTAACTCGTGATAGACATATCAACTATCTCTTGCTCGTCTTTATCTCTATACGCTTTGCGCATATTATTGATCGTGATATTTCGCCTTTTCTTATCAAGCCAGTAGTAGGCAATCATCAATCGATCTACAGCAAAAAATAGCATTTTATTTGGCATAGCCTTGGACAACATAAGCAATACTCTAGCACTGTAATATGAAAACATCTATCTCTTTTCTGTAAAGTTGCCATATTTTAGCATAAAATCGTATCTTTTTATGCTTTTTGGTATAATCCTATCATGAAAAAATTCAGAAAAAAATTGCAAACTACATTATTTCCTTTTTTATTAAAAACTTTCATTGTGCTACTATATTGGACAAATAAAAAAAGATTTCACCATCCAGTACTCCCTGACAAGCCATTCTTGCTGGCATCTTGGCATGGAGAATTACTCATGCAATCAATAAACTATAAACATCTTAGACCCACAACTGATATCTATGCCATTGTCAGCGAACATACCGATGGAGAGTCAATAGCCAAAACTCTACATAAATTTGGATTTCACACCATAGGTGGCTCCTCTACTAGAGGCGGCATCAAAGCCCTATCTCGTGCCATCAGACTGCTCAAGGCTGGCAATGATATTGCGATATCTCCTGATGGCCCCAAAGGCCCTAAGCATAGTGTTGCTGATGGTATTGTAGCCATTGCACAAAAGACCAACACCTCCATACTTACTTGCCACGTGAGAGCCAGTAGCTACTGGCAAACTTCGGCATGGGATGGAACAAAAATACCAAAACCATTTGGAACTATAGACTACTACATAGCTGAACCATTTTCAGTGGAAGGGCTTGATATGAACACGGCCAAAGAGTTGATTAAAAAGCGGCTAAGTAACATACCAGATAAGTCTAATTAGATATAATCTCACATAATTTTTTAAATAATAAATGCAAAGGTCTAACATGATAGCTATCGTTGATTACAATATGGGCAATTTAGGCTCAGTCATGAACGCATTTACAAAGGTTGGGAGCAGTGCCACTTTGTTAAGTAATCCAGATGACCTATCGAAGTATGACAGGGTTGTTTTGCCCGGAGTTGGTGCATTTGGTGATGCGATGCAACACCTCAATCACAGCGGCATGAATCAAGCTATCAAAGAGTTTGCTGCCACAGGAAAGCCCCTCATGGGTACATGTTTAGGCATGCAGTTGCTGTTTAATGATTCACAAGAGTTTGGCTCATCTCAAGGGCTAGGGTTGATACCGGGCAGTATCGTGCCATTTGATGCTAGCAAATTTGATACACCTCTTAAAGTCCCACACATGGGATGGAACGAAATGTTTATCGATACCGACAACGATGATGCCCTATTTGCAAACCTACCAAGTGATTTTTATCTCTATTTTGTGCACTCCTACCATGCAGAATGTGACGATAGGTACATTACTGGCAAAACCCATTATGGTTACTCATTCCCAAGTGCTGTACAAAAAGATAATATCTATGGATTCCAGCCCCATCCGGAAAAAAGCCACAATACAGGGCTAAAAATTATAGAGAATTTCGCTAAACTATAGACAATTTTGGTGCATAAAATGTACCCAATCAAGCCAAGGATAAATATGACCATACTACCAGCCATAGACCTAAAAGACGGAAAAGCCGTAAGACTAAGTA
>CAYWGB010000120.1:0-2252 GCA_964457825.1 uncultured Campylobacterales bacterium
GCTTTTACTTCGGGGAGGACTTGGGCGATGGGTAGGGTGTTCATGGGTGTGATTATACTTCTTTTGCACTAAGATAACCCAATGATATTTTAGTTCGCATTCTAAAACTGGTATTAATGGCTATATAGCTTATATTAAATTCTAAAATATATACAAGCTGGAGCACCATTCTGCATAAGGAGGGATATGTTAGAATATTAATACATAATAAAAATCATAAAAGAAGATCATGGACAAAAATAGAGGCAGAAATGTCATCAATATAGAGGAGATAGAGAGAAGCATCTCTAGTTATATAAAAGAAAAATCTCTTGCTCCAGAAGTATCTGCATGGCTTCAGAAAACTTTTTTACGTTGGTTGATCAATTACTATTCTGTAGTACAAGAAGTGCGTAGTATAGAGCGGTATAAAACTCTTGTCAAGGGAGAGATTCCCTCATGGTTCCATCCTGGTGATGCAAAAGTAGCCTATGTCTATATCGACCTAAAACATCATAAGTTTCAAGAGCTTTTGGAAAAGTGCTCAGAGTTTTTGTCGAGTAGACCCAAAAATATCTATCATAAATTTCCAAGATTCACAGTTGAGCATGTATTAAAGAAGTGGAAAGATGAACATGAAAAATTTCTTCGTAAAGAAAAAATCTATAAAGAGACATCACGAGATGGACTGAGAATTGTTTTTTCATTTGAAGATTTGCATATTGTTAAATTTGACCATATGCACCATGAACTCTCACTAGAGATGGCAAGAGAATCAGCACTGATGCAACACTGTCTGGGTGAATTTGAAAATGACGAAGAGGGCACCGGTGGGTATGGCGAGTACTACTATAAACTGATAAAAGAAAAAGAGATAGAGCTATACTCATTACGTGATGCAAAAAATATGCCTCATGCTACTATCGCTCTTTTTGAAAAAGATGGCACATTGTGGCTCGACCAAATCAAAGGAAAACAAAACGTAGCTCCAGTGGCTCGTTATGTCCCTGCGTGTGTATCGTTTTTTAATACTTTAGGTGTGCACTACAATTACCATAGTGATACTTTGAGGATGGGTGTAGTTTGCGTAGATGGTCAGAGTAAAAAGATACAAGAGATATGCGATGAGCGAACACAACAATTTTTGGTGGCATACGATGCACAATACATCGAGTTTTTACCCAATCCATCGACTGCTACAAAGTGGCTAGCATCACTAAGAGAACCAAAGATTGTTGCCCAGATTCAGGATGCATCAGATGGCATGAAGATTGCAGCACTTTTACAGCATACAATGCTTATGCTAAAAGTTAAATTTTCATTTAACACAACTGCAAAAGAGATTTTAAAATCTACAGTAAAGTACCGCATAAAAGAGCGTATTTTTAGATTTCCAAAACTACAAATAGGGAGAATATAGGTGAACATCTTCTATCTTCTATTTTTTGTAGTTGTGGTACTTTTACTCTGGTTTTCTATAGATAAAGAGCATGCCAATAATGAGCCCAAGAAAAGGGAAGATGAGAAAAGGGAAGATGAGCAAGATGAGCAAGAGCAAGTAACGGTACAGCCACTGCTTGAGACAGACTCTTTATCTGCCGAAGAGAAATATGCCTTGGCACTGGGAGATCTTGAGCGTGAACGCCTAGATCAAGGCAAATCATCACAATCTATTAAAAAATATCTAGAAGCAGAGTGGGGACTGAGTTTCTCAGAGGAGAAAGCCAAGGACCATGCACTATATACCCTGCAACAAATATGGGCTAAAGGAAGCATCTCTCTTGTATTTCAAAATATACAGTTTGAGCAAAGTGCCAGCATAAAGGAGGTAATCGCTTTTGATTCTGCGCGCTTTGCAGAACTGTTGAGACAAGTGATACTTTTGGGTTTTTTGGACGAAGAGGAGGCCTGGGGATTATTACTTCTAAATGCACAGCGAGTGCAGGATAGTTTTGAGAACTGGGTAGATTTCAAAGAGGCATATTTTAGAGGATTGACACTCCACCGCTATAGCCAACTAGATGACAAAGAACAAGAACTATTTGATTTTGATGAGGTATACTTGCAGACTAAAGAACACTCTTGCGTAGAAGTACTATGGCTGGAGAGATCAGTATTGTCTCATTTTAGACGAGCAGAAAATTAACGCAAAGGATTATGATGTTTGGACTATTAAAAAAGAAATCTATAGAGCAAAAGCATGGACACGCAAACTATCTTCTTGACTATAAAAACTATGAGCAAAACGATAAAAATTGGATTCTTTTACTCTC
>CAYWGB010000120.1:2352-3545 GCA_964457825.1 uncultured Campylobacterales bacterium
GATATTTTTAAAAATAGAGATAGATATGAGCATACACATATGCGCATGGGTATTATCGCCCACTCTATTTGGCAGATACGTATAGCGGTATACTTTGACGTGCTAACGCAGGAGGCTGCTTGGGAGTATTTAGGGAAATTTGCAGACCTGGCCCGTCCTTTGATGGCACGGTACGACTCATGGGAATCTTATCTTGAAAATATTAAGCAGTTTCATGAGATATATGAGTTTGATTATCCAGAAGAGCGTCGATACTACGATAGAGCATATAGCTGCTTGACATTGAGAAAAGAGAGTCCACTGCATCTGATACCTGTTGATTTTGGTGTTGATAAATCCTACGAGTACAATATAGAGTCTCACTCTAACTATCTGCCCAAACATATACCTTCGGGTAATAGCGAACGCGAAATTATGTTATTGGGGCTAATGAAACAAGAAGATAAAACAAAACTTTTTGAAGTACTAGATGAGCTAGAGGGTAGCGAATATGATGAAGCCTTTGAATTTGTTCTCAATAAGTCCGATAGAAGAGTCATAGATGAAGAAGATCTTATCGAACTTCCGGAGAGATATAACAATGTTTATGCTTATGCGATGAGAGCAGGATATTTTTATAATTTTGCCTGGGAGGCACGTGGATATGATACCTCTGATAAAGTAGGCGAAGAAAATTACGATCTATTTTATGAGCGACTAGGGCTGGCACTGAACGATTTGCTAGATGCCTATGAGATGGCTCCAATGGAGCGAAATGTCTGGGGTCGTCTATACTCTATTTTGTCACATTTTCATAGTGATCAAGCTGTTGAAAAAAGAGAAGAGATCTATCAGCTAATCAAAAAACATGCGCTTGATCACCCTTCGTGCGTATTTAGCGTGGAACAGTTTAAGCAAAAGAGATGGGGTGGTAGTTTTGAAGCATCAAAAGATTGGGCAAGAGAGGTCATAGCGGGCACATCTCCGGGTGACCCTATCAGACGCATTATCTACTGGGTAATGATAGGACATGCTGATCACTATATCGCTTTTGATGAAGATGAGGAGAAGGCAAAAGCTATCTATCAAAACGAAGCATATCAAGCAGAGGTCAACCAGTACTTTGACGAGCTGGTGACAAACCTTGAAAATGGCTCATATTCTCTCTTTGAATACATGGTCTATTGGTATGCGAAAGTTGGAGATTACCATCG
>CAYWGB010000121.1:0-3544 GCA_964457825.1 uncultured Campylobacterales bacterium
TTTCAGCTTGGGTTCATTGAGCTTAACTGGACTAGTAGAGTGGATTAGAGGTGGATATGTACCAGGACAAGCCTATCTAGGTAGATTCTTTATGCTACATGTATTTTTACTGCCTTTAGCAATCATCGGTCTGATTGTGCTTCACTTTGGAACATTGAGACTTCCGCACGTAAACAACCAAGATGGTGAAGATATTGATTTCGAAGAGTCAGCAGCACTATGGAAAGATGGCAAGAAAAAAGAGTCAAAAGTAATACCATTTAATCCTGTCTTTTTGAGTAAAGATGTATTTGTTATGGGTATCTATTTCATCTTTTTCTTCTATCTTGTATTTTATCACTTTGAATTTGCTATGGATCCAGTAAACTTCGACCCAGCTAATGGATTGAGTACGCCAGCGCATATCTATCCTGAATGGTACTTCTTATGGAGTTATGAAGTCTTGAGAATTTTTGAGAGTAAAGATGTAGGACTTATAGCATTTGGTTTCGCACAAGTTATCTTTATGCTGCTTCCATTCCTAGATAGGAGTCCAAATGTGGCACCTGCAAACAGAAGGTCGCTCTTTAAGTTCTGGTTCTGGGCAATGTTGGTATCTATGGTTACATTAACCATTATGGGAAAACTACCTCCAACGATAGATATATATAAAACTATCGGTCAAGTTGCAGGATATGCATTTATCGGACTATGGATAATCTTGCCATTCATTACAATGAGTGAAAAATTATCAGGAGGTAACAAATAATGAAAGAGTTAAAAATATTAGCAGTTGTTGTCTTTTTCACACTGGTGACCTATTGGGGTGTTGAGCCGTATGCACATAAAGTGATGCACGAAAAGCATGATGCCAATGGAACTGTCATTGAGGTCGAGAGTCATGGATTTGAATATGCTGAGCTTAAAATGCCAGCTATCAAAGGTGACGCTGAGGCTGGCAAGGCAATGTCAGCAGCATGTGTTGGTTGTCACTCGATCAATTCACAAAAGATTAAAGCTCCTATGGATGCGGTAACAGCTGCTAGTACCTATGGGGTAATGCCACCAGACCTTAGCGATGCAGGTGCAATTTATAGTGAGAAATTCCTGTTTAACTTGATGAAAAATCCTGCTCATGCACTGGGCGTGGAGCATAAGTTTGATGCTGCCAAAGGTAAAATGCATCCAATGCCACCAATGGCATCTGATGATCAAACTGCAGCCAATTTGGTAGCATGGTTAAAGTCTATTGCTCCCAAGATGGAAGAGGTCACACCAAAAGCAGCATTTGAAAATGCGTGTGGTAGATGTCATGCTAATAGATATCTCAAATGGACTCAGATAGGTTCCGTGCCAAAAACAAAGCCAAATATTCAGACTCATCAAGATGTTGAACTGGCACAGTTCAATGTTAAAGTAGGCGAATATCAGGCTAAGTTGGCTGACTATCTTGGTAAACTCCCACCAGATCTCTCCATGATAGTTAGAGCTAGAAATGAGCATTTTATGGAAACATTTATAGAAGATCCTCAATCTCAACTACCAGGAACAGCGATGCCAAGAACTGGACTGAACAAAGAGGGGTATGAGAAAGTTATTGCATATCTAGAGACATCCGGAGATCCAAGCAAGCCTAAGCGTGAAGCTGTCGGCCCATGGGTTATAGGATTCTTCATCATATTTACAATCCTTGCGTATCTCTGGAAAGAGGCACACTGGAAAGAGCTGCACTAAATAGTATTTTGATTCATGAGCTTACAGGCTCATGAATACTCAATAAATAATTCAAGATACACCTATCTTTTATCAACATTTCGATACTCTTCATAGAACCTAAAAACAGGGATAAATATGCTTATAGACGGACACGGTAGAGAAGTCAATTATCTCAGAGTATCAGTAACAGAAAGATGCAATTTTCGTTGCCAGTATTGCATGCCAGATAAACCATTTTCTTGGACACCTTCAGAAAATTTACTCTCTTTAGAAAACCTATTTTTGTTTATCAAAACAGCCATTGACGAAGGCATAAGAAAGATACGTATCACAGGCGGAGAACCACTCTTGCGTGAAAATCTAGATATGCTCATAAAAGATATCCATGACTATAATCCCGATATTGATTTAGCACTGACTACCAATGCATATCTGCTTGCAGAGACTGCGCAGAAGCTCAAGGATGCAGGACTCAAGCGAGTCAATATATCTCTAGACTCACTTAAGCCTGCTGTAGCAGCCCAAATAGCACAAAAAAATGTACTCTCAAAGGTGATGCAAGGCATCGACAGAGCCATAGAAGTTGGACTAAATGTAAAGATAAATATGGTACCGCTCAAAGGCATTAATGATGATGAAATAACTGACATCATTAAGTACTGCAAAGATAGAGATATACAGGTTCGCTTTATAGAGTATATGGAAAATGCAATGGCAAAAGAGGGCATAGAGGGACTTTTGGGAAAAGAGATACTAGAAAAGGTAAAGGAGAAATATACCATACGTAGAGTAGGTAGAGAGGGGAGTAGTCCATCATATGGATATCTGCTAGAGGATGGGTACAAATTTGGGTTAATAGATCCACACAAACATGACTTCTGCGAAAGTTGCAATCGTATTAGGCTCACTGCCGAAGGCCACTTGATCCCATGCCTATATTTTGATGAGGCGATGAGTATCAAGCAAGCTATTGAAAAACAAGACATCGGTGCGGCACTTGATGTGCTAAGGACTGTCTTGAAAGAGAAGCCAAAAGAGAACCGATGGTATGATGATGAGAGTGAGATATCTGCTAGAGCTTTCTATGAGACAGGTGGCTGATGTTTTATCTAACTGAACAGTTTTTTTCTATTCAAGGTGAAGGCAAATATGCAGGAGTACCATCATATTTTCTACGCACAGGAGGCTGCAATCTGAACTGTCCTGGATTTGGAGCCAAGTATGAAATAGATGGAGAAATACATCTAGGTTGTGATACTTACTTTGCGGTAGATAGTCATTTTTCTAACACATGGACAAAAATAGATGATGCTCAAAAACTTATTGGTTTGCTTGAAAAAGAATTTGATAAGATAGGTTATCTGCCGGCAATTGTCATCACTGGTGGCGAGCCCCTGATGTACCATAGTGATACAGTATTTTATACTGTTATGTCATGGCTAGTAGAGGAGAGTGTTGATGTTACCTTTGAGACCAATGGTACCATAGAGATAGATTTCGATAGATATCCTGCATATAAATCATGCATTTTTGCACTCTCGCTGAAGTTGGAAAATTCTGGAGAACCAAGATCTAGACGCATCGCTGCTCAAGCACTTAAGAATATACAAACTCATGCAAAGGAGGCTTTTTTGAAATTTACTATAGATGCCAAATCAGTAGAGACTACGGCATTAGAAGAGATTAGTGAAATTAGAGAGATTCTACCAGAGCTAGAGGTCTACTGTATGCCAGTAGGAGAGAGTAGAGATACCATCTGGAAAAACGACAGAGCAGTTTTTGAATTCTGCATGAAACATAACTTTAGGTATAGTGATAGGTTGCATATTAGAGTATTTGATACTACTCA
>CAYWGB010000122.1:0-3529 GCA_964457825.1 uncultured Campylobacterales bacterium
GGAGTTTATGAGGATAGAGTATGCTACTTTTTACACCAGGCCCTACACCAGTACCGGAATCTGTGAGGATGGCAATGTCCGAGCCGACCATACACCACCGTACACCAGAATTTGAAACTATTTTCAAAGAGACTAGAGAGTTGCTTTTTGGCCTTATGGGTACAGATGAAGTAATCATGCTTGCCAGCACCGGTACGGGTGCTATGGAGGCAGCTGTGAGAAATCTATGTCATGATACTCTGTTGAGCGTCAATGCCGGTAAATTTGGAGAGAGATTTGGCAAGATAGCCAAAGCATCTGGACTCAAAAACCAAGAGATTGTACACCCTTGGAATACACCTGCAAGTCCACAGGAGATTATCGAGATTATAAAAGCCAACTCAAACATCGACGCCATTGCCATACAGATATCAGAATCAGCAGGCGGACTCAGACACCCAGTTGAGGAGATTGCTAAAGCAGTCAAAGAGATCAACCCGAAGATTATGATTATCGCTGATGGTATCACTGCAGTAGGAGTAGAAAAAATAGATGTTACCCATATTGACTGTTTGATTGCTGGTAGCCAAAAGGCATTAATGCTACCTCCTGGTCTCTCTATACTAGGACTTAGCAATGATGCTATTACGAAAATAGGAGATGGTGTTGGATATTATCTAAATTTAGCAAGTGAAATTGCCAAACAGAGACAAAACACCACAGCCTATACTGCCGCTACAACATTGGTTATAGGTCTAGGCTCCATCTTGAAGCAGATCGATCAAAGCGGTGGCATAGACAAGCTATATGGCGAGACTACAAAGAGGGCATCTGCAACAAAAATGGCCATGGAGAAACTAGGACTACACATCTACCCTACTACACCGGCAAAATCTATGACCACCATAGATGATGAAAACGCAAACGAGATTAGAGCATTGTTAAAAAATGAGTATGGTGTCAACATAGCAGGTGGACAAGATCATCTCAAAGGCAAAATATTCCGCATAAATCAAATGGGACTAATAGAGCCATATGAGTCCAGCTGGGTTGTTAATAGCATTGAATTAGCACTAGACAGATTGGGACGCAGAAAATATGATGGTACTGCAAGTAGAGTATTTAATGAAATATATTTTGGATTGGATAGATAATGATATTTGAACATGAGATACCAAGGGGATCCAAACTCTACTTTGGAAAAAGTGCACAACTCAAAAGAGAGATAGAGCATAGCAGCGCTACAATATTGAGCGATGCGGGGTATGAGGAGATTGTCACACCTTGTTTCTCGTATCATCAGCATGCTAGCTTTGGTCACAATAGACTACTTATCAAGATCAACGATAGAGACAACCATGAAGTAAGTCTGAGGGCTGATTCTACTGCCGATGTGCTTCGTATTGCCACCAAAAGACTAGGCAGAAGCAGTGATGTCAAGAGATGGTTTTATATTCAGCCGATATTTTTATTCCCAACAAAAGAGTACTACCAAGTAGGGGCAGAGCTTCTCGATGGAAGCTTTAGCGAAGCATGTTCTATGAGCATCAAGCTATTGCAAAAACAGAACATCAAACCACTATTGCAAATAGCCAACATAACAATACCAAAGATATTGAATGAAAAGTATGGACTAAAACTAGACGATATAAAAGCGATGAATATCGAAAATCTTCTCAATGGTGCTCCAGAATGGGTAAACTCTTTGATACATCTCCAAAAGCCAGAGGATCTGGATGATCTCTCTATCTATCCTGATGATATCGCCCATGAATTGCAAAAATTGTTAGATGCAGTAAGTACTCTGGAGTATGATAATATCGTATTGTCTCCTATGTATTATGCAAAGATGAGATATTATGATTCTCTAATATTTAGAGTATTTGAGGATAATATCATGTTTGCAACTGGTGGAACCTATGAGATAGATGGCACAAAAGCAGCAGGCTTTGCACTCTATATCGACAAATGTGTTGACAGATTATTAAAGGAAGCAGACGATGAGTAGTAAAGCAGATATGATAGTAGGGCTCCAATGGGGCGACGAAGGCAAGGGGAAAATAGTTGATCACATGGCACAAAAATGTGACTATGTGTGCCGTTTTGCTGGCGGACACAATGCTGGACATACTATAGTAATAGATGGCAAAAAGTATGCTCTGCATCTCATACCTTCTGGTGTATTAAATCCAAAAGCAAAAAATATCGTCGGTAATGGGGTTGTAATTTCACCTGAGCACTTCATAGAAGAGATGAGTCAGTTTGATGATCTAGAAGGGAGATTATTTCTCTCTGACAAAGCACATATACTACTGCCATACCATGCACTGATAGATCAAGGCAGAGAGAAGCTTAAGGGCGACAAAGCTATCGGAACAACAGGCAAGGGAATAGGCCCTGCATATGGAGACAAAGTTGCTAGAGTCGGGCATAGGCTAGGAGAGATACTCAATCCTGACAAGCTTGTCACAAAGATAGTAAACTATTTTGCTATCAACAAGCCTATATTTGATGCTATTGGCATAGAAGCACCGAATCAAGAGGAGCTAATGGCTCAAATCCTCGAGTACAAAACAAAACTTGCACCATATATCATCGATACCACCATCAAGATGTGGGAGATTTTGGATGATGAGAAAAATGTACTACTCGAAGGCGCACAAGGAACCATGCTGGATATCGACCATGGTTCATATCCATTTGTGACCAGCTCCACGACAGTGAGTGCAGGAGCATGTGCTGGATTAGGGATTAACCCCAAAGATATAGGAAAAATCACGGGTATTGCCAAAGCCTATTGTACTAGAGTCGGCAATGGCCCATTCCCTAGTGAAGATTTTGGTGATGATGGGGAGCTGTTGCGTAAAAATGGACACGAGTTTGGCACTACCACTGGACGACCTAGGAGATGTGGCTGGTTTGATGCCGTAGCTCTCAGACATGCTGTGCGTGTCAACGGTGTAGATCAAATCGCTTTGATGAAACTAGATGTTTTAGATGGGTTTGATGAGGTAAAGGTATGTATTGCATACGAATATGATGGCAAAGAGATAAATTATGTACCATATGATCTCGAAGATGTAAGACCTATCTATAAGAGCTATGCGGGCTGGGACAAAACCGAAGGCATTAGAGAGTTTGACAAACTTCCGGCAACTGCTCAAGAGTACATCAAAGAGCTAGAAGAGATGGTTGGCACAAAAATAGCAATCATCTCGACAAGCCCAGAACGCGATGATACAATCGTATTAAAATAGTGTGTTCAGAATAACAACATTGGAAATAAGATAAAATAACCATAAAGCAAACTAAAGGAGATTTAAATGAGACTAAAACCACAACAGACAGGATATGTCGCAGGTAAGATTGCTATAGATTTGGCAAATGCCTCCTTTATAAAGCTACTCAAGGGCAAAGATGCTATCGTTTTGGCAGCAAAAGAGATAATAGACAAAAACCTCCATGCAGAGAAGGCACTTGATGAAAAAGTCAAGGCAATTTTGGATGAGAATTATGACGAGATAGAGTTTCAGCACGCAGATGAGCGTCA
>CAYWGB010000123.1:0-3525 GCA_964457825.1 uncultured Campylobacterales bacterium
AGAGGGCCACATGTGCCAGCTCTTAGATTTTTACACAACTTCAAGCTCACTCGTGTAGCAGGTGCATACCTGGGTGGAGACGAAAATGCAGAGATGCTAACTCGTATATATGGCATAGCATTTGCTGACAAGGAGTCCTTGAAAGCTCATATGACAATGCTAGAAGAGGCAAAAAAAAGAGACCATAGAAAACTAGGCAAAGAGATGGGACTCTTTATGTTTAGTGAAGAGGCTGGGGCTGGTTTACCGTTTTGGATGCCAAATGGAGCTAGACTACGAGCTAAACTAGAAGCTATTTTGCATACAGCACATAGGGAGAGAGGCTACGAGCCAGTACGCGGCCCAGAGATACTAAAGGCTGATATGTGGCGTACATCTGGGCACTATGCCTGTTACGGTGAAAATATGTACTTGACCACAATAGATGAGCAAGAGTATGGCATCAAACCAATGAACTGCATAGGGCACATCGAAATATTTAAGCAAACAAGCAAGAGTTATCGTGACTTGCCTGTGAAATATTATGAGTACGGTGTAGTACACAGACATGAAAAATCCGGTGTCTTGCACGGACTGCTGAGAGTCCGAGAGTTTACTCAAGATGATGCACATATTTTCTGTACGCCAGAGCAGATTAAAGATGAGGTGTTGGAAGTTGTAGAGTTTGTGGATGCCGTAATGAAAAAGTTTGACTTTACATACACCATGGAGATAGCCACAAAGCCAGCCAAAGCTATAGGTGATGATGATGTATGGGAGCTAGCTACACAAGGACTTATAGACGCGCTAGAAGGAAATGATCTGCCATACAGCATAGACCATGGTGGTGGGGCATTTTATGGTCCAAAAATTGATGTTAAGATCACAGACGCCTTAGGGCGTAAATGGCAGTGTGGCACTATCCAGGTAGACTTCAATCTGCCCCAAAGATTTGATGTCGAATATGTGGCAGAAGACAACTCACGCAAGCAGCCAGTGATGATACACCGTGCTATATTGGGCTCATTTGAAAGGTTTATAGCCATTCTCATCGAGCATTATGCCGGAGAGTTCCCTCTGTTCTTGGCGCCAACACAAGTGATCTTTATCCCAATAGCTGACGCGCATGCAGATTATGCCTATGAATTAAAAAAGAAAATGACTAAAAATGGTATTGATAGTGAAGTATCTGATAAAAACGAAAGTCTCAACAAAAGAGTCAGAACCGCAGAGAAACAAAGAGTGCCATATGTGGTAATTATTGGTGATGAAGAGGTTACCAATAAAAGTGTTGCCATTAGAGATAGAAGAAAAAAAGAGCAGTATAATTTAAATGAAGACGATTTTATGCTACAATTGACACAACAAATACAAAAAGGTAAGATTTGAGCAGACAACAAAACAACAATAGAGGCAGAAAAAAAGCAGACGATACAGTCATGAATGAGCGTATTAGAGAGCGTGAACTTCGTGTGATATCAGATGAAGGAGAGCAGTTTGGCATTATTAGTCGCGATGAGGCTCTCAAAATTGCTGATGAGAGAGGCGTAGATTTAGTTCTAGTTTCTCCTGATGCCAAGCCCCCTGTTGCTAAAGTCATGGACTATGGTAAACACAAGTACCAACTAGAGAAAAAGAAAAAAGAGGCAAAGAAAAACCAAAAAAAGATAGAGGTTAAAGAGGTTAAATTTTCTTGTAAAATTGCAGAAAATGATATTGCTTACAAAGTTAAACATGCTAGAGAATTTCTGGAAAAGGGTAAGCACGTCAAACTCAGAGTCTTTTTGAGAGGTCGTGAAATGTCGACCCCGGAGCTAGGTATCGAAGTGTTAAATCGTATATGGCCAATGCTCGAAGATTTAGGAAGCTTAGAACAAGCAGCAAGCCAAGAGGGTAGATATATCAATATGTATGTCACCCCTAACAAGTAGTCTCCAGACTAGACTAAGCTTCATTCTAGCATATTTCGTTACTATTGCCAAAAGCAATAGGAGCATTGATGCAGTCAAATATTAATACAAACTTCCAAGAAAATATCTCCAAATTAAGTGATTTCGAAAAAGCAGTTATCGTCAATAAGGCAACAGAACAGCCATATACAGGGTCGTTATTGGCAAATAAGCTGGATGGACTCTATACCTGTAAGCTATGTGGTGTTCCACTCTACCGGTCTGGTGATAAATTTGAGTCTCACTGTGGGTGGCCAAGTTTTGATGATGAGATTGATGGTGCAATTACAAGGGTTGTAGATGCTGATGGTAGACGTGTAGAGATTGTTTGCTCAAATTGCAACGCACATCTAGGACATGTGTTTGAAGGGGAAGGTATGACCCCTAAAAATACTCGACACTGCGTCAATTCTGTCTCTATGTGCTTTGAAGCTAGCAGTAAGATAAAATCGCAAGTCTCTCTGGAAAAAGCCTATGTGGCAGGAGGATGTTTTTGGGGAGTGGAGCATTATATGCAAGAACTCTCCGGAGTAAATGGTGCTGTGTCTGGATTCATGGGTGGAGTCGTCCCAAATCCTGATTATTATGATGTGGTAGGGGGCAATACTGGACACTTTGAGACAGTTGAGGTAACGTATGATCCACAGATAATATCGTATCGCGATATCATTAAGCAGTTTTTTCAAATACATGATCCTGAGCAGACCAATGGACAAGGCCCAGATATAGGTACGCAATACCAGTCAGCCGTATTTGTAGCTACAGAAGAGCAAGCCCAAATAGTTGCTGACTTGATAGAGGAACTAGAGAACAATGGGTACAGAGTAGCTACGCAGATACTGGCGAAAAAGACATTTTTCCCAGCAGAAGAGTCGCATCAAGACTATTATGCGAAAAAAGGTGCCAAGCCATACTGTCACTCATTCGTAGAGAGGTTTTAGCATGAAAAAGACACTAGAGAGTTTTATAAAGCATCTTGAAAATGATGAGTTTGCAGATGCTCACGAGGTGATGGAGCAGCAGTGGAAAGAGTATAAAAAGATAGAACATCCTAAGACTAAACTTTTAAAAGGTTATATCAATGGAGCCACCGCATTTGAACTTATCAAACGAAACAAGCTAGATGGGGCTTATAGACTTTGGCAAGTGTATGAAAAGTATTTGCCCATGCTTAGTGACGACATGGAGTTCTTTGAACTTTTTAAAAAATCAGATACAATCTTGAAAAATTTAAACAAAGAGAGGCTGCAACAATAATATGAAAAAAATATTTAATTTCGTCATAAGATATGGACCAATGATATACGCTATGTATAGAAGATTTAGGAGAAGGTAGGGCTTACTTTTGGTATAATACTCCAACTAATAGTTTGGAGTATATTCATGAGTCATAAAATAGGGATCATAGGTCTGGGATATGTTGGATTACCACTGGCTCATGCCTTTTCTGAGAAGTACGATGTGGTCGGACTGGACATAAACCAAGAGAGAGTAGATGAGCTCACTAGTGGTTTTGATCGCACACTTGAGCTTACCAAGGCGCAAGTAAAAGAGTCTATAAAAAATGGTATGATTTTTACAAGTGATATCAATGATG
>CAYWGB010000124.1:0-3514 GCA_964457825.1 uncultured Campylobacterales bacterium
TATTTAATACACTATTGCAGGTGCTTGATGATGGCAGGCTTACGGACAACAAGGGCGTGACAGTGGATTTTAAAAACACTATTATCATCCTGACTTCAAATATAGCAAGTGATAAAATTATGACCATAAGTGATAAGAGTAAGCGAGACGAAGAGGTCAATGCCGAGCTCAAAAAGCATTTTAAGCCGGAGTTTTTGAATAGGCTTGATGAGACAGTTGTATTCAATCCGCTTGATTTAGATGCGATTACAAATATTGTTGATATACTTTTCAAAGGAGTACAAGACAAGCTTAAAGAGAGAGATATCACCATCACTCTCACACCAGCCGCCAAGGCGTACATTGCAGAGGCTGGTTTTGATCCTGTATATGGAGCTAGGCCGCTAAAAAGGGCACTCTATGAGGTGGTAGAGGATAATTTAGCGGAACTTATCTTAGAAGACAAGGTCACAGAGGGATCGAATGTGGAGTTTGATATAGGAGATAATGGGGAAATTACTCTCAACATATGATCTTTGCAAATCATATATTTAGTAGAGAGCAAATAGACGAACATTAGCTCTTTGCTGCTTCTTCTTTTACGCCCAAGTAGAGAAAGATACCTAAAGAGATAAATACTAGGTTCTTGACAATGTATTGTCCAACGATTGTCAATCCGTATGGTGCATGCACAAAAGTAATTTCAGGGAATACGAATAGAGGCAAAAATGTAGCAGACATATGCATGATAAAAAGAGGCAGAATGTAGCGAAGGTAGACCCCCGTTATTAATCCAACACCTACTATCACCTCCCATATTGCCAATAATTTCATGGCAATTAGTGGAGGCACAAGTCCTTGAAACATCCAATCGATTGTGATCGTTGCCAACTCTTCTGCTGGGCTCAATTCTGGAAAGAACTTTAAAAGACCAAACCATAAGAAATTTATTCCCAACATGATCCTAACTATCGACAAAAAGTTTTTTGATTTCATACATACTCCTTAATTTTCAAAAGAAAGCATTTTACTTGAATAGACTTAAATTAATGTGGCTATTTTATTAGTTACTGTAAATTGTATGAACTAATTTACTTCTCGTATCTCTCCTTTTCTCATGTTCTATATTTTGCACAATATCATATGGTTGACTTTATTACTTGTGGTTGTCTTGTTCTTGTCGTTATATTTTAAAAATATTTTTCATAGGTTTGATCAAAAATATGGGGATTGGCTATGTGTATATTGTTGTTATCCTTTTCCTTGAAAAAAACTTCTCCAAGTGAAATTCGTTATTTGATTCATAAGGAATTAAATCAACAGCAACATCTCTAATGAAATAATTTAGCTATCGATAATGCCCCAAAAAATCAAAAAACTTTTAAATTATTTTTCAGCTCTTTGCCTCTCTAAAGCATTTAGACTTGTCAATAAGCAAGATAAAAATTTATCTGGAATCGGAAACTATAAGTGGCGATTTAAAAACGAGAGCACCTTTTTAAAATAGAGTTCTGGAGTATATTTGTCTAGATTTATATGTTTGGCACCTTTGACTATCCATAGCTCTTTTGGTTGCTTTGCCTTATTGTAGAGCTCTATCGTTTCGGATGGAGGTGTTCTTTCGTCTTTGCTTCCACCTATGATGAACAGTGCTCCGGTAGCTTGGGCAATTTGGTTTATAGGCTGGAGTTGCTCAGGTTTGATGCCTAGTTGCAGTTTTAGTTGCATAGTTAGCACAGGGAGTAGATAGTCACCCATGGCTCCTAATTTAATCTCTAATCTGTTTTTGATTGCTTGCTCTATGGTTGGATAGACACTCTCTAAAATCATAGCATCAGCTTTTTGTTTGGTCTCTCCCAATAGTGCTGCGGCACCACCCAGAGAGACACCGATGACTCCGACTCTATTGCCATGAACTCTCTCTTTTAAGTAGTCAAAGCCTGCCTCCGCATCAAGTGATTCCAAAAATCCAAAAGTTATTTTTTCGCCCTTGCTTGCTCCGTGCCCTTGAAAATCAAAAACCAATATCGAATATCCAACCTTGTTTAATATTTCTGCGCGATTAAACATCTGAAGACGATTTGAGCGTACTCCATGCATGAGTAAAATGCCTGCCATATCTGGCTCTCCCTGCACGAACCACCCATGCAGCACTGATCCGCTTTTGCTAGAGAATTTTACATTTTCAATACGCATATCGGTTTGTGGTATTATAAATTTTGCTGGATTTGGACGGATTAGTATCCAGCCTATCATGTATAGCAATAGTAAAATTAATGCTACTGCAGATATTGTTATTTTAAATAAATTCATCATTTACTACTGTATCTGAATGGTGTCTCTGCCATTTTGTTTGGCGGTATATAGGGCTTGGTCGGCTCTTTGTATCCATGAATCCACTGACTCGTCTGAGTTATAAAATGCTATGCCGTAGCTACAGGTTAGGTTGATAGTTTGGGCGAATAGGGTGGTGTTGATGGTATGCTTTAGTTGATTTGCTATATCTTGTGTAGCAGCAGGGTCGATAAAAGGTAGAATCATGATGAACTCTTCTCCGCCCCAGCGTCCTACTATATCTGTATCGCGAATTTGCTCTTTAAGCACAGTAGCTAAATCTTTTAAGACCTGATCACCTATATTGTGTCCGTATGTATCGTTCATCTTTTTGAAGTGATCGATATCTATCATAATCATAGCCAGACCACTTTCGGCCGGTACTTTTTGGATATATAGAGGCAAGGCCTTATTGAGCATTGCCCGGTTGTGCATATTGGTTAACTCATCGGTGTAGGCTTGTTTTATGTATTGTGATTGTTGCTTGAAGATTTTGGTTATATCTGTAAACATGGCAATATGATGCTTTGTCTTGTCGAAATATGATAGGTCGACCCTATAGTAATGAAGCTCTTCATCGTCCTTGTTTCTGGCAGCAACTATCCGCTTGTTGCTCGGTAAGTTCTTTATCTCTAGTATCCAGCTGGTTCCATCAATAGTATTGGGATAAAAGCATCCTTGCTTAGGTTCAAAAAGAGTATCTATGCTGGTGGAGCCATCAATATATTCATCTGGATTATTTAAATCCAATACTTTTAGTGCTTTTGGGCTGAGGAATATGGCACTCAAATTTGAATTAAACAACATATGTATCTTGTCATAGGAGAGGGTGATCTCATTCATGATGATTTGACGGTGTGACTCCTGAGTCTGCTTCTGGATCAAAGCTATAGCCTCACGTAATTTGTCAGGCAGTTTATTTTCTTGTTCACTTTTTAGTATATATGCATCTATATGCAAATCTACTGCTTGAAGAATATGGGCGGTTTTTTTGGAGGATGTAAGTATGATAACTGGTAGTTTATGGTTGACTGATTTTGCCTGTTTGGCCAACTCTAAACCGTTAGGTTCACCTATATTTATCTCTGTGATGATTATCTCTGGCTCTTTCTGCCTGAAAATCTTCCATGCCTCCAGGACATCGCTGGCTAGATATAGGTTGTTGTCTGCATATCTTTTTAATACTTTGGCTGTATCTTTT
>CAYWGB010000125.1:0-3508 GCA_964457825.1 uncultured Campylobacterales bacterium
GCTCAACATTCCCATCAGATTCATGAAAAACATCTTTTATTTTTTCAACATTATCTGTAATTTTAGCTTTTTGATTGGCAGCCATTTTGCTAAATGCAAAAATACCAATCAGAGATATTATGGCTATTACTATAAGCAGTTCAATGAGCGTGAAGGCACTGCTTTTAGTAGAGGTTATTTTTTGAAACATTTACTAAGATATAAATCTTTTTTAGAGCCTTCTCCACCCTCTCTTCTATCTGCCCCGAGACTTATTATGTCATAGTTGTCACCTGTATTGACATACTGAAATGAACCACTCCATGAATCTTTTGGAAGCTTGCCTTTTCCCACATATGGACCCGCATAGGTTGGGTATTTGGACGCATCAGGATTAGAAACCAAAGCTTGAAGACCCTCTTCTGTATCTGGATAAAGTCCATTTTCTAACTTAAATGTCTCAAGCGCTTGCCCTAATCCCTTCATCTGATTGCAAGTAATATCTTGCTTTGCTTTATCAAATTTGCCCATTATTGCTGGTGCAATAATACCTGCCAAGAGTCCTAAAATGGCGACTACTATCAACAACTCTATCAGAGTAAATGCTTTTTTGGTGCTCTTATTTTTCATTATGTGAATTCCTTGTTTATTAATAAAATTTAAATATAATGTTATCTAAAAAATGTATATTACAAGAAACGAGCTTTTAGATGGATAAAAAGAGGCCAGCAGTTGCATTACTAATCACACTCTCTGTGGTAGCTGCTATGATTACACTGATGGGTCTAATGTTTGGTTACCTCAATCATGCTAGACAGAGAGCAGAACTAAAATCCTCCCTAGTTGAAGCCAACCTATTGCTCACTGATTTGCCAGGGCAAATACGGCAAATAGTAGCTAAAAAACCAACTCAAAGCAGCATGTATAGACTCTCCATAACTCCTTTGCTCTCAATAGCAAAAAATGGAGAATTTTCCATGGATACAAGGTGCTCTCCATTATCAAACCGTGCTAACCTTGCCTGGCTTGCCAACAAAGCAGACAAAAAACGATCACAAGCTAGAGCAGACGAGCAAAGAACTCTTGTTCAAGATATTATCTCTCACTTGTTTGACGGCACCGACCTAAAGGATCCATCTCGCCTCCATGAAATCATCATCTCCTATACCGAAGAAGAGCTGATGATGAGTTTTGGCACCAAAGGCAGGGTAAACAAAAAAAAAGGTATCATATCCTATGATGATTTTCAAGATCTATTAGATGAGTACTATTTTGAAACAGGAGATGCTCGTGCATATAAGCTGCCTTGGAGGAGTTATTTTGTTTTTGGCGTCAAAACAGAGACAATTGATGGTGATTTTTTAACCCCGGAGCTATTGGCTTTTATGTACGATATGGAAATTCCAGAAGCAAGAGAGCATATCAATGCAGACCCAAAAAAAGGGTTCAAGCTCTCAAGTCTGTTTGATGATTATCCGGAGTTTAAAAGTAAGTACCAACATATAGTTTCAACCACAACTGTGGCAATGGCTAGGTGCACAACAAGTTTCAAATACAAGGCAAAAAGCCATAATTTTGAATTTGATTATATTAATGGAAAGGCAGAGAATTTTGAATTTTTTAGTAGGTAACGAAGAACTTTTACTGGTACATAGGCAAATGCCGGAGGTTTCTAGAAAGAAAAACTACGATTTAATGTTGACTCCTCAATTTTATATTTTTAAAAAAGAGGATTTGCCTGTAAAATACCAATTCCAAGCCACCAAGTTAGCCCCATCTATTTTAGATGATTTATTAGGTGATGGCGAATACAGCTATGCGGCAATTAAAGAAGAGGATGGCTGGGTATTCGTAGCATACGATATGTCGCAAATTGAGGAATTTTTACAAAGCAAGGGTCTATCTAGTAATAATATAAATAAAATTTATTTCGCCCAACAAGCAAAACAAGGTTTTGAATTTCCTATAGAGATAGATGAACAAAATGCAATCACTACTATAAACGATACGGTTACAATACTCCCAAAAAGTGTCATGGGAACTGATGAATTTGCCATGTTCACAAACAAACTTAGACCTGACCAAGGCTTCTCATCTGTGAGCAGTAGAAGCACAATAGTATCACAAAAACATGCCTGGACACTGTCAGCTATATTGCTGGCGCTTGCAGGTGTATATTTTGCAGAAGGACTTAGGTATCAAAATTCACTTTCAGAACTAGATGCACAGATCGAGCAAAGTGACAGTAAGTATCCATCACTTAGTGGAAAATCAAACATGATACTCAATAGCCTCTACGATAGAGATATTGAAATAGACAAAAAACAAAGGCAGATGAGAGATGCAATAAAACAGATTAGTTTGTTTGCCAACAAAGATACAAAACTAGATATACTAAGACTTAATACTAAAGGGTATGCTGTATCATTTACTCCCGGAAAGCAGACTTTAGCAGAGTTGAAGAAGTTGGCTAAAGAGCGGGGTCTTAAAGTTAAAGATATCAAGAGTGGTTTTGCTCTAGAAGGAGGTCTATAATGCTCAACAAATACAGAAATGAAGTAACCATCGCTATCTCTTCTGTCATACTTTTACTTGTTCTACTCTATAGCAGCTCCACATATACGCTTTTTGCATCGAGAGGCGATGAAGTTAGCGCAAAGCTTGCAAAGAAGCAAGATATTTCCACCATGAGTAAGCTCTGGCAAGATAAAAAAATTCCAGAAAAACTAAAAGTCATACAAGAAAGACTAGATGCATCCAAGATTGACACATTTGATATTAATAGAAAAAGTGCTCATATCATTCTGGGCGATCTTACAGGAAATGAATTAAATGATATCGTCAGTAAAAACATAGCATCAGTTGGAGTCCAGATTATTGACCTTGCCATAGATAGGGACGTAGACAAATACAAGCTGGAGGTAAACTGTAAATGGTAAAGAATATAATAATTGTTCTAATTCTCATTCCTTTGGCAATCATATTTTTTGCCCCAAAAAGAGAATTATATTATCTATTAGAACAAAAACTTCAAGAGAAAAATATTATCATATCATCAGAAGAGCTAGAGACAACACTTCTGGGTATAGATGTTAGCCATCCTACATTTTTTGCATCTGGTGTGCCTGTAGCAAAAGCAGCAGGGTTTAGTATTTGGAGTCTTATGTATAGTACCAATTTCAATGCGGAAGAGGTCAAGGTCGCAGAAGGATTTCCTCAAGAGATCACTGTTGACGAACTAGGTATCTCTAATACTATTATCGCACCTTTTGATTTGAGCATCAGTGGTGCATCGTCACTGGGTAATTTAGATGGAGAGGTAAATCTAAATGATAAAACTATTCATCTAGCCATAGATCAAAAAGAGGTACCAAAATACTACAGCAACTATTTCAAAAAAAGTGAGCAAGGAGCCTACTATGAATCAAACTTCTAGCGAAAAGCTTTTTTCTATTGCTACAACTATTTTGGCTATCTGGTTAGTCATAAAACTCCTTTGGGTTGTCGTCGAATATCTCTTTTTGCCGAC
>CAYWGB010000126.1:0-3478 GCA_964457825.1 uncultured Campylobacterales bacterium
ATCCGAATATCAGATTATACGAGATGAGAGATATGAAAGATTAGCTCAGAGTTACGACAATCAAGGCAAGCCAAAAGCCGCAGAATTCTATCGTGCGAAGATAGGGGAGTGAAGCTGCTTGACTATTGATTGCGATGCTGTAAATAGTCTCTCTTATTAATCTTCGTGAAATATATCCATCTTGGAATTATATAGCTCTGTTTTTACACCAAATAGCCCCAAAATAGAGTGAACTAAATTGTCTTGTGAAAAATCCTTATTTGATATTTTACGTAGGCGTTTTGTATCTATGCTATCTTTTGTTTGCTTACCTAGCCATAGCATAGCACCAATATGTTTTTGGGCTTGTGGAGCCATGAAGTAAGGTAAACCATGAAGATAGATACCATTTTCACCCAGACTCTCCCCATGGTCAGACATATAAAGCATAGCTGTTTGATACTGTGAATCATACTGCTTAAGGAAGTCGATTGTTTTGGCTAAAAAATTATCAGTATAGAGTATGGCATTATCGTAGGCATTTGATATCTCTTCTCTCGTGCACTCTTCAAGCTGATTAGTGTGGCATACGGGTGTAAATTTTTGATATTTTTTGGTGTATCTCTTGTAATATGCTGGGCCATGATTTCCCATCTGATGCAGCACTATAAAGATATCTTTTGCAGAATTTTTAGAGATAAAATCCTCTAGCCCAACCAGCATACCAAGGTCTCTGCACTCTCCCTCGACGCATACGCTATTGTGTTTTTTGGTCGTGTAGTCCATGTATGGGATGCGAAGTGCTACACCTTTAGAATCAGAGTTGTTATCCCTCCAGAGCAGGGCTACCTTTTTTGTATGTTTGAGAACATCCATAATATTTTCTTGAGAACGTCCCTTTTTGTAGCTATAATCACTTCTATTAAGGAATGAAAACATACATGGTACCGATACAGCAGTAGATGTGCCACATGAGTAGGTATTTGGAAAATTAATAATCTCTCTTTGTTTTAGTTGTGGGTTTGTCTCTTTTTTGTATCCATTAAGTGAAAAGTGATCAGCCCTTGAGGCCTCACCCACTACCATTATGACAAGTTTCTTGCTTGTATTGTGATCAGATATAGTTGCATCCATTCCAACAGTTTGGAGTATAATAGGGGTGCTGTAGTATGTTTTGTTAATATAATTACCAGTAGAGTATATCCAATATAATGGATTGATTGTATATCTCAAAGGCCTGTGTTCTCGAAAAAATGATGTGTAGTGCTTACTGAACGAGAGAAGTGTGATTACCATAATCAGTATCGTTAGTACAATCACTTTGAGCTTTGTGAGAAGCTCATGTGCAAAAGTTCCATACGATACTGGTATCTTATAGATCACGAAAGATGGGACTAAGCCAAGAAAAATGACATATAACATCTGTTTGAGCGAGAAGAGATCCGTTGATTCTCTCATGCTGGTTTGCAGAATATTGCGTATCATTCCGCTGTCAATCACAACATGGTACGAGTCTATAAAATAGCTTGTAAATGATGAAATAATAATAGCGACTACTAACATAGGTTTCGTAGTCCATCTTGAACTAAACAAGATAAAAAATAGTATCATAACTGATAACAAGACTATAGCCGTCGAAATATCAAAGGCCAAATTTTCATCAAGGGAGTAAACACCTATTAAATTTTTAAAAAATGTATAATTAACAGCAAAAACAAAAAAGATAGAGGTGTACAATATGAGTCTAGCTTGTGATATTTGTTTCATGATTCTCCTTAGTTGGAGTAGATTATATCACAAATTGTTTATTGCTTTCAGATGTGAGCCAGCCAAGAATATCTCTCTCTAACTTACAGCAAAGTCACTTATTTGCATAAACATATGTTGATAATTGGGTTCACTTGAGTTCTATTTTTGCTCTACCCAAAGATAGAATATTTTTGCGCTCTAAATCTTTAAGTAGTCGGCTGATTACTACCCTCGAGCTACCTAGCTCCTGGGCTAACTGCTCATGTGTTATCTCTATTGTTTTTTTATTTTGACCGGTTAACCACTCTAGAAGACGAGTATCAAGTCGTTTAAATTTAATATCATTTATGACCACTATTGTTACCCATGTTATACCTCTTATTGCTCTGTCTATCTTTGCCTACATTACATGTCATAGATTAATCCTTATTTTTTAAGATAGGTGCATTATGACAGCTTGTAATCCATTTGTCAGTAACAAAGGTTACATAGCCAGAACTACTCTAGAGTAATCCGATTTTTTAATCTAATATTGATTATAATGAACCAGCCCAAATGCAAAGGATAAAGATGCTGATCAGAGAGATAAAAGAGTACGCACAAATTAGAGTAAAGGCACGGGCATACTTGTGCTATTTGATAAGTCGACACATTTCCAACACATCTAGCACTTCAGGATCTGGCCTAGAAGAACACATAAGCAAGCAACTCAATAGCCTAAAGCGAGCGATTCCTCATGCTGAGGTATTTTATGCTGTTGACTCCAACGGTAAACAGATTACCGGAAATATATCTAAGCACAAAGAGCTTGCTAATAAAAGAGAGGGCACGGATAGAAGCAATAGGGCATATTTCTATAGAGTAACAAAAGAGCATCGATGTGTTTTGACAGAACCTTATCCATCTATCGAAACAAACAATCTTGTTGTTACCGCATCATTCCCTGTGTATGATGAGGAGAATAATCTACTGTATATCTTGTGTGTTGATATACTGCTTTCAAAAATACTGAAGATGGTGCACCCATCATCTGTGGATTCAATATTTGGAATCTACTCCAAGTTTGTATATGCAGCTTTCTCTGTCGCACTCTTTTTCGTCTCACTGCTCTTGTTTACAAAGGGGATTAGTTCTTTTCTGGAGCTAGGCTTCGCCATTAATACTATCGATATAAATGAGATGTTTAAAGCAACTATTCTCCTGACTCTTGCCCTGGCTATATTTGATTTGGTAAAGGCGATTTTTGAAGAGGAGGTGCTAGGCAAAGAGAAAAAGGATGGAGCAGGGGATGGGCATCAAACTATGGTTCGATTTCTTGGATCTATCATAATCGCCCTATCGATTGAGGCACTAATGCTGGTATTCAAATTTGCTCTGACTGAACCAGAGAAGCTTAGCTCTGCAGTGCAGCTGATTCTGGGTGTAACTGCTCTAATGGTAGGGCTTTCAGTGTATATATATGTCGGAAAGTTAGGGAAAAAGTAGAGTTCTTGCCTACAGTGCACTGATTAAACGTATCATACTATATAATATCAAATATCTGTGAAGCGGATATTTTTTATATAAAATCTAGCCTAAAGAGTAATTATGCTTTAATGAAATCATGAATTATATGTTTGAAAAAGGCTTTTTGGGTACCGATGCGCCATTCTTTATGGATATGGTTACACTGATCGTGGCTATGCTGCCAGTAGTGATGACAATCAGTATCTTGTTGGCAAAAAAATATCTATACTCGATGCATAAGGGT
>CAYWGB010000127.1:0-3453 GCA_964457825.1 uncultured Campylobacterales bacterium
TTTACTTTCTCTCCGATTGCATTTTGGAAATGCACAGGCTTTAGGAGTTTTCTCTCGATTCCCGGAGATGAGACCTCGAGTCTGTATCTACCATTCATTGGTGGATTTACATCCAAAAACGGCGATAAATCTCTAGAGATATCAGCACACATATCTAGACTTACACCACCACTTTTTGTAATCAATATCCTATAGATAGTTTCATCAAATTCTGTGACTGTTTCAATGTCATAGAGTGATGCTCCATTAACCCGTATAATTTTTGCTATTTGACTTTCAAGATTCACTATTTTTTCCTTTTATCTGAGCAAACAGATCATCCATGCGACTCATATGATCAAGATGTGTATCAAACTCAAAAGTAAAATTAGGAGCCTTATACCAGCCTTCACTATCTCGTATATGGTTTTTTAAATGAGGTGAAACTTTTCGTAACTGTTTTAGAGCCTCTTTTTGCTCATCTTCATCTATACCGGCAGGATCCAAAAAAACTCTAGCATCATACCTACCGCGAGAGCAGATAACTTCAGTCACACTCAAAGCGTTTATTCTGTTGTCATCTAGTGTACCCAGTGCCTCTGGAAGTATCTCCCTGAGTAGAGATTCTGTCCTCTTGAGCTTTATTTGTGCTGGTGTCATATGCTTCTCCTAGATATGGTTATTCTAAGGTTGCAAGCTCTTCAACACTCTTGAACGCCTCGATGACATCGCCCTCTTTGATGTCGTTAAAGTTCTCAAGCATGATACCACACTCGAAGCCATTTTTAACCTCTTTGACATCATCGTTGAATCTCTTAAGTGAGCTAATCTTACTGGTGTAGATTACGACACCATCCCTGATAAGTCTAGCATCAGAGTTTCGTCCAATCATTCCGTCACTAACTTTACATCCAGCAATGGTACCTATTTTCGCCACCGTAAAGGTCTCCCTGACCTCTGCTTGTCCAGTAACCTCTTCTGTAACAACTGGACTCATGAGTCCACCTAGTAGCGCCTTTACATCATCAATCATATCATATATGATTGAGTATGTTTTCACCTCAATACCAAGCTCTTTTGCTTTGTTTTTTGTAGCACCAGTTGGTCGTACATTGAAACCAATTACTATGCTATTTTCACTAGCATCTGCCAAGGCTATATCGCTCTCTGTTATGCCACCGACACCACCATGAATCACCTCGACTTTGACCTCTTCGTTTTTAAGCTCTTCTAATGCACCCTTGATTGCTTCGAGCGAGCCTTGTACGTCAGCCTTGATAATCAATGGAAGCTTCTTGATCTGTCCTTCAGCAATCAGACTACCCAACTCATCAATAGATACTTTAGTACTTTTTGAAAGCTCTTTTGTTCTCATGTAATCTTTACGCTTACCGGCTAACTCTCTAGCATCTTTTTCACTTTCATTGTCATCAACACATCACCGGCCTTAGGTACCTCTTGTAAACCTACTACTGCAGCAGGTACACTTGGCCCGATAGATTTGACACGAGTCCCATCATCCAATATCAGGGTTCTGACACGACCAAATGTAGTACCGGCAATCACATTATCGCCTACATTTAATGTACCATTTTTCATAATAACATTCGCAACAGAACCAAAGCCTTTCTCTACCGAACTCTCTACAATGATTGCTTTTGCTTTTCTACTGTTATCTGCTTGCAGTTCCATGACCTCTGACTGAACCAAAATAGTCTCCAGTAGATCATCAATACCTAGTCCAGTATGGGCAGAAACTGGTACAAACTCATAATCTCCACCCCAGTCTACAGAAAGAATTTCTAGCTCAGACAATTGTGATTTGATATTGTCTGGATTGGCAGACTCTTTGTCCATTTTGTTAATAGCGATAATGATAGGTACGCCTGCCGCTTTGGCATGAGAAATTGACTCTTTTGTTTGTGGCATAACCCCATCATCAGCAGCAACAACGATAATAACAATATCGGTCGCCTGTGCACCTCTGGCCCTCATCTCTGTAAACGCAGAGTGGCCAGGAGTATCTATAAAAGTAATCTTTTGCCCATTTTTCTCGACCTGGTATGCGCCCACATGCTGTGTAATTCCACCGGCCTCTTTGTCTGCTACTCTTGTTTCCCTGATTTTGTCTAAGAGTGATGTTTTACCATGATCAACATGACCCATGATTGTCACTACAGGTGCTCTAGGCTCTAGATTTACATCATCTATAGCATCATACACATCGACATAATCTAGTGCATCAAGAGGGTTAATTGTTTTGACCTCTACCTCAAACTCTTCGGCTAAAATCTCAATGGAATCTTTATCTAAGAAGTCATTTTTGGTTACCATTGTACCTAACGTAAATAGTACCTTGACAACCTCTCCAACACTTTGATTTATCTTTTCTGCAAACTCATATACTCTCACATCTTCAGGGATACTTATGAGACTAATTTTCTCGTCCGATTCAACCTTTGTGTATTTTTTCTTTTTACCGCCACGCTTAATATTTCTATTGCCTCGTGGTCGAAAATTGTTACGATTTGGAGTGATGCCTTGAGCTGCTCTTTTTTTAGCTTCTGCTCTTCTTTTCTCCTCTTGACGTTTCATATCTTCATATATATTTTTGTCAGAAAAGTCCAAGAGTACAACCTCTTGCTCCTCATAAAGCTCTGTGCTTCCACCTAGGCCTCTATCTGACATAATCTCCAATCTGGAGCCACTATCTTTTGCTTCAGCAACTTTTTTTGGTTTCTTTTTCTTTGGAGGCGTTGGTGCACCACCACCCAATGATAACTTTTTTGCTGCCAATTGGCTCGGAGTAGGATTTGCTCTTTTAACTATCTTGATCCCGCCTCTTCCAAGTTTTCTTTTTGGTGCTGATTTTGCTTCTTGGTCTACAGAGTCTTTGCTAGCAACTTCATTAGTGTCTGCTTTGTCGTCGGCTTTTGCTTGCTCATCTTCCTTGACGGATGATGTTTTTTCTTCTATAGGACTATCTTTTGAACCTTTGGTAGCCTCCGTGCTATCGTTAGATTCAGATGCTGGTTTTTTCTTCGGTACTTTCTGGATGCCGCTCTCTGGTTTTTTAAATCCATCTGGCAACTTACCGCTCATGGCATACTCCACCAAGATACCTGCTTGTTCATATGTTATGCTACTGGCTGCTACTTTGGCATTAAAACCGAGCTCTTTTGCTTTTGATAATAAAGCAGTGTTAGACATACCTGCCTCTTCTGCAACTTCTTGGATTTTAACTTTATCCATGTTAATTCATCTCCTTGAGAGTTTTTTTAAACTCATTGATATCTATTTTAAAACGCTTACTAACGCCTATAATCTTTTTCTCATCTTCACAACAGTTGCTACAAAGATAGATACTACGGCCAACTCCAGTATACGGCACTATTGCCTTATCAACAAGCTGGAGTCTAGTCAATAATCGTTGGGATTCTTTCAATCTACAAGCGATGCACATTCGTATAGGTT
>CAYWGB010000128.1:0-3444 GCA_964457825.1 uncultured Campylobacterales bacterium
GGTACTGGTGTAGGGCCTGGTGTAAAAAGTAGCATACTCTATCCTCATAAACTCCATGAAATCATGGCATAATTGTGACGATTATACCCAAAAAGTAGTTAGAGGTTGATACAAGGGAGCACAAATGTGCCATATTTGTGATATAATAGCTCAATCCAAATAGACCATGAGTCTTGTACAAAAGGGATCTATCAAACATGCAACTTTTAAGAACACTGCCCAAAATAGATAAATTTATAACTCACCAGTTATTCTCCGGACTCAACCCCAAACTTGTAGCCAAGATATCACGAAGCTATATCGATATACTCAGAGAGGATATATTGTCAGGCAAGAGAGATAGTTTTTGCCAAGAGGAGTTAACCAGCTCGGTATTGAGTGAATACAATGCACTCATGGCTAACTCTTTACAGCCCCTGATTAACGCAACTGGTGTGATATTGCATACCAATATGGGCAGAAGTCTAATCGGTGATGAAATATTGCAAAAAGCATCAAAAACAATAACATCCTACTCAAATCTGGAGTACAATCAAGCAAAAGGATGTAGGGGTGAGAGGTATGAGCACGCCAGCAAACATCTCTGTACACTATTGGATGTGGAAGATGTGCTTGTAGTCAACAACAATGCAAGCGCAGTATTTTTAATACTAAACACTTTTGCTAAGGAGAGGGAAGTAGTCGTCTCTAGAGGTGAACTTGTTGAGATTGGTGGCAGCTTCAGGGTGCCAGAGGTGATGAGTCAAAGTGGAGCCATCTTGCATGAAGTAGGAGCAACAAACAAGACAAATATATCTGACTACTCTAGCGCGATCAATGATTCTACTACTATGCTTATGAAGGTACATAAGTCTAACTTTACTATAGAAGGATTTAGTGATGAGGTGGCGTATCCTGAGATACAAAAACTTGCCAATGAAACCGGTATAATAGATTACTATGATGTTGGCAGTGGATATATACCAGCACTACCATACAATTTGGGTGCAGGGGAGTCAAGTCTCACAGATATTCTAGATACCAATCCTTCGTTGGTTAGTTTTAGCGGAGATAAACTCTTTGGAAGTGTGCAGGCTGGTATCATAGTAGGCAAAAAAGAGCTAATCAACAAACTCAAAAAAAACCAGCTCCTAAGAATGCTTAGGGTTGACAAAGTCAACCTCTCGATACTTGAGCAAACTGCCAAAGCATATCTTGAGGAGAGATATGATCTCATCCCCACACTAAGACTCCTGTTTACTGATATTGGAGAGCTACAAAAGCGAGCCAGCAACATGAGAGAATCAATTGGAATCAAACGCTCAGAGGTGATGTCAAGCACAACATATATGGGCGGGGGCACACTGCCAAATAGAGAGTTTCCCACCATTGTTCTACATATCTATGGGAAGGCTACTGTGCTGGAGCGTGCCTTCAGGAAGAGGGGAGTCATTGGCAGAATAGACAAAGACAGATTTCTAATAGACCTTAGGGCACTTGAATCAGAATATGATGATGCACTCGTCCAAATAGCTCTAGAAGTATTGCAAGATGCGTGATATTGTCATAGGGGTCGCTGGACACATAGATCACGGAAAAAGTAGTATTATCAAAGCTATGACTGGCTTTGATGGTGACACGCTCGATGAGGAAAAACGCCGAGGCATCACCATAGATTTAAGTTTTAGCCATATGAATGATGGCTCAACCAATGTCGCTTTTGTAGATGTACCAGGACATGAAAAGCTGGTCAAAAATATGATTGCTGGGGCATTTGGATTTGATGGTGTTGTGCTTGTGGTTGATGCCAATGAGGGGATAAAACCACAGACTCTAGAGCATTTAGGTATACTAAATCAGCTCAGCATAGAGCATATACTCTTAGTAATTACAAAAATAGACCTATGCTCCGCAATAAAAACAAATGAAACAGCAACCAAGGCACAAGAGCTTATAAGTGAGTATAAAAACTTGAAACTTTTTGATGTGCAAACAGTCAGTATTCACAATGATGACTCTATCCACAAGCTCAAGGAGCGTCTATTCCAGATGCCGAAGCGAAGCAGACAAGAGTATGAAGTATTTCGTTGCTACATAGACAGGAGCTTCACTATTAAAGGTGCAGGCAATGTGGTTACTGGCACCATACTCTCTGGCACAGTTGAGATAGGAGATAAGATATGGCTATGCGAAGAGTCAACACAGATGCAAGTGCGAAATATTCAGGTGCACGACAGAGATACAAATATTGCCAAAAGTTCTCAAAGAGTAGCAATAAACCTCACAGGCAAAAAGGCATCCTTGAGACATGGAGAGCTTCTGACACGCAAAGGGTACCTTAGGGGGTTTAAGAGCATCGATGTCTATCTGGAGTCTCTACCAAGCAGAGAGATTAGACACAATATAAAAGTAGATTTTTTCATAGGCAGTAGACAGATTCAGGCAAAAGTCTTGCTTTATGAATCTCCAGACTCTATCCAGAGAGGGTTTGCTAGGCTGATTTTTGATGAGAGTGTTTTTGCCATGTTTGATGAGTCATTTATCATTATGCTTTCAGGCAGAGTTATTGCAGGAGGAAGAGTACTAAGCCCCATCAATGACCCCATCAAAAATAGAGTAAAAATCCCTCTGCTTCATGCATTAAAAAATAGAGATTTTTTGCAAGCATTTGAGATTTTGGCACAAAATCATAAAAAAGGCTTTGGTCTAGTCTCCTCTACTCAAAGATTCGCACTCACTCACCAGGAGGCGCTGGATATAGCAAGTGAGTTAGACGATGTTTTTTTGGATAGAAGCTCACTGGTACTGTATCCCATTTCAACTCTGGAACTATTGCAAAATAATATCCAACAAATATACTCCAACAATGCCAAGGCTCTGCTCTCACCCAAATCTCTCTCGTCCAAAATCCAATGGGCAAGCAACACCCTTTTAAAAACTATACTTGAGCAGATGACAAAAGATGGTAAATTGGTGCTAGATAATGGTATATACAAAGATGCAAACACCAAAATAGATAACATCTCAGACTTTGTCAAAACTCAGATATATCAGCAACTCATGGATGGTGGCATCATGCCAGTAGCACCATATAATATATATGATAGTTTAGACATAGATAACCAAATAGGAGACTACGCACTAAAAGAGCTGACCACCTCCAAGAAGGTCACAAGACTAGCACACAATATCTTTATCACGAGCGAAAACCTAGCTTCAGTGGTATCAAAAATGAGAGCCATAATAGCAGATGATGGACAGATAGAGTTATCCAATTTCAAATCAAATTTGCCAACCTTAAGCCGTAAATATCTCGTAGCATATCTGGAGTATTTGGATAACTTCTCGGATATCAAAAAAGATGCAAATAGAAGATACTTCATCTAAATCATTTACTTTTCGTTGCCCATGAAGTGATATACTTTACAAAACGAAAAGGAATCCAATGAAACTATATAGCAAACT
>CAYWGB010000129.1:0-3415 GCA_964457825.1 uncultured Campylobacterales bacterium
GCAAGGAGATGAAGCGTGTGAAACAACCTACGCAGACAGAAAAGGCAAATATCAAAGCCAAGAGGGTATAACTCTACCAAGGATATTAAAAAAGTAATCGCCTGCTAGGGGGCTCTTCTTGAGCATGAACTTTTAATAACTTCTCGTTAAAACTCTGCATTTTATACTCTTTTATCATCCTTTTAGATACAATATCAAAAAATCACCTATACAAAGTATGTAAATATGAAAAATTTAATAATTGTAGAGTCACCGGCTAAAGCCAGAACAATCACAAACTTTCTGGGAAAAGAGTACAAAGTTATAGCCTCAAAAGGCCATATTAGAGATCTGCCAAAGAGCAACTTTGGTATAACTGTAGACGAAGAGAGTGGAGATTTGGTTCCAAAATACTCTATTCCTAGAACTGCTAACCCGATAGTCAAAGAGCTTAAAAAATTGGCCAAAGAGGCCGAGACAGTCTATATCGCGACGGATGAGGATCGCGAAGGTGAGGCTATTGGGTATCATATTGCAATGGCGATAGGCAAGGATCCAAAAGTACTTCCCCGGATTGTTTTTCATGAAATCACAAAAAATGCAATCAATCACGCTCTAGAGAATCCGAGAAAAATCGATATGGATAGTGTGGATGCGCAGCAGACGAGAAGACTACTAGACAGGATAGTCGGATACAGACTCTCTCCACTCCTTGCCAGCAAAATTCAAAGAGGATTGAGTGCAGGAAGGGTTCAGAGCTCAACTCTGAAAATAGTTGTTGACAAAGAGAGAGAGATTAAAGCATTTAAGCCAGAGGAGTACTGGACTATAGATGCTCTTTTTCAAAAGACAATAGATGCGAGTATATATGATTATAGCGGACTCAAGATTGATAAGCTTACCATCAAAAATGAGCAAGATGCTACAGAGATTACAACAGAGGCTAAAAAATCCAGTTTCATTGTCGCATCTATAGATAAGACAAAGCGAAAGACAAAAACTCCACCTCCTTTTATGACATCTACGTTGCAACAAGCAGCATCAACGCAATTGGGCTTTTCCCCTAAAAAAACCATGATGATAGCTCAAAAGCTGTATGAGGGAGTCAAGACTAACCAAGGCAGTATGGGTGTTATCACATATATGAGAACAGACTCGTTGAATCTATCCAAAGAAGCTGTGGCCACCGCAAGAGAATATATCAAGAGCACATACGGCGATAAATATTTACCAAGCAAGCCTAAAAATTATGCCACCAAATCTAAAGGAGCCCAAGAGGCACATGAGGCGATTCGTCCTACTTTGATAGATTTTGATTCAAAAATGGCGGCTGACTATTTGGGGGCTGATGAGTTGAAGCTGTATAGATTGATTTACAATAGATTCCTCGCATGTCAAATGACAGAGGCAGAACTAGAGTCACAAAGTATCCTATTTAAGGGCGGTCTGTGTACGTTTAAAGCAAGTGGCAGAAAGTTACTCTTTGATGGTTTTTATAGAGCAACAGGCCATAGTGATAAAGATAAGCTTTTGCCTGATTTGGAAATTGGTCAGTCGGTTAGCCTGGATGAGATCAATCAAGAACAACATTTTACTGAACCACCTGCGAGATACAATGAGGCTAGTTTGATCAAGAAGTTGGAGTCCCTTGGTATTGGTAGGCCTAGTACATATGCACCAACTGTTACAATACTACAAACTAGAAATTATATAGAAATTGAAAAACGTAGAATACATCCAACAGAGGTGGCCTTTACTGTTACAGAGATGCTCGAGAAGTATTTTGCAGAGATAGTAGATAGTGGATTTACCGCAAACATGGAAGAGACACTGGACAAGGTAGCAGATGGAGAGAGCAATTGGCAGGATATTCTAAAAGATTTCTATGATCCTTTTATAAAGAAGATAGAAGAGGGCAAAAAAAATATTAAATCTTTAAAAGTTGCCATACCAACAGGTGAAAATTGTCCCAAGTGCGAGGCGGAACTGTTGCTTAGAAAAGGAAGATATGGTGAGTTTATTGCATGTTCTAATTTTCCTAAGTGTAAATATACAAAAAATATAGATGGTTCAGAAAATGAAGAGCCGGAAGTTAGCGAAGAGAAGTGTGAAAAATGCGGATCGGATATGGTTATAAAAGACTCAAGAAGGGGTAAGTTTTTAGCATGTTCTGCATACCCTAAATGTAAAAATGCAAAATCACTTACACCACCCAAGGAACTAGATGTTCCTTGTCCAGAGTGTGGCGGCAAGATCCAAGAGAGAGAAGGCAGGCGAGGTAAATTTTTTGGTTGTGCAAACTATCCAAAATGTAAATTTATAGCCAACTTTGAGCCTACAGATAAAAAATGTCCAGAGTGTGATTATATGATGGGTAAAAAGATGCTCAAGGCGGGAGAAGTTCATGAGTGCTTCAAGTGTAAAAAGAAAGTCACTCTATAAAACATGAAACCTATATTTTTATGTGCGATCAATAATATCCTAAGCGGGACTTGCCAAGAAGATTGTAAATTTTGCACACAAAGTGTGAGGTACCATGCGGATATTTCGAGATATAACTATAAAGATATAGAGACTATCGTGGAGGAGGCACAACAAGCCAAAGCAATCGGTGCACTAGGATACTGCTTGGTAACTGCAGGCAAAGGGCTTGATGAAAAAAAGACAAAATTTGTCTGTGAAGCAGCCAAGAGTATCAAAGAGCAGGTATCAGGTTTGAACTTAATAGCCTGTAACGGTACCGCATCTAGAGAACAACTCAAACAACTCAAGGAAGCAGGGGTCGATAGCTACAATCACAATCTAGAGACATCTAAACGCTATTATTCAGAGATATGCCAGACACACTCGTGGGATGAGAGGTACGAGACATGTCAAAATGTTAACGATGTTGGCCTTAGCTTATGTTGTGGAGGTATATTTGGAATGGGTGAAACTCTACAAGATCGCAATGAGTTATTAGGGTCGATAGTGTCATTGAATCCTGCCTCTGTACCGCTAAATTTTTATCATCCCAATCCTGCTCTTCCAATAAAAACTACCAATATTGACTGCAATGAGGCATTAGGTATTATATCTAAGACTCGCATGATGCTTGGCGAATCGCCAATGCTCATGGTAGCAGGAGGTAGGGAGTTATTGTTTGACGGCAAAGAGAATGAGATGTTTCAGGCTGGTGCCAACTCAATAGTTATTGGTAACTACCTTACTACAGATGGTGCACCTGCCAAGAAAGATTTGAAAATGATAAAATCTTTAGGCTACCAGCTAGCTACATCATGCAAGGAGTAGCTTAATGCAATACGAAGCACTCATGCTATTGACGGTGTCATTTATCATTTGGCTCTCTCCATATATCTCAAAGGCGCTTCGCATCCCTACCGCTCCAGTCGAAATCATATTAGGCTCACTGTTGACATACTGGAGTTTTTTACAC
>CAYWGB010000130.1:0-3363 GCA_964457825.1 uncultured Campylobacterales bacterium
CTAGCTTTGTCCATGACTTATGCACTTCATCAAAGCTAAGTGTCAACTCAACTGTATTTTTCCAATCCATCAGCCAATCTACCATGCCTGTTGCATCATCTTTTGAGAAGCTAGTATTCCACGCCGGCATGGCAGTGTTTTCTCTACCATTCATGATAGTCTCTGCTAGAAACTCTCTATTTTTCTTCTTGAGAGCCTTTGGTCTGAGGTCAGAACCTACACCACCCTGATGGATAGGGCCGTGGCACCCTTGGCACTCTTTTTCATACTTTTTGGCAAAATCCATATCGGATGTGCCAGCCATAGCAACACTAGCAGCAAAACTGGCAGCTATTGTTAGTTTTAAAAATCTGTTTGATTTCATTATTTCTCCTTATGTTACTGAAGTCAAGGCTAAACCAAATATCCTAAACTCCATGCAGTATCATTATGAGCCTATTCTATAGACAACTTTAGGCAAATCATAATATGTATGCAGTTTGCCTCCGTCTTCAACAGAACCATTTTACTGCCTTTGAGTCTAACTTTTATTGATGTAAATCAAAAAACTATATATTATTTATTATTAAGAGTTATATTGTCTACAGAATATGTGAATAGCTTGATCGATTGCTAAAAAATATACTATTCTTGCAATCAGGAGGCAGATTGACACTGATGCATGAAGCTATTACTACTTTTTTGCTATACTCATTCCTACTTATTTACCATGGAGAGAACTTAATTATGAACGAAGCAAAATATATATACATGGATGGAGAGTTTGTTGCATGGGCAGATGCTAAAGTGCATATACTCACACATACACTACACTATGGCAATGCTGTTTTCGAAGGGACAAGAGCCTATCAGACAGAAGACGGTTTGGCTATTTACAGATTAGAAGACCATACAAAAAGACTTTACAATTCAGCAAAAATTGTTGCTATCAAGCCAAACATAGAGTACAGCGCACTAGTGCAAGCTCACATAGACCTATTAAAGATGAATGACTTTAAAGAGAATGTCTATATCAGACCGCTTGTCTATCTAGGTTATGGACAGATGGGGATATATCATAAAAATGTACCAGTCAATACTAGCATAGCAGCTTGGGAGTGGGGAGCATATCTAGGAGACGAAGGGCTAGCAAACGGTATAGATTGTTGTACCTCCTCTATCACTAGAAATCCAAACAGATCTACTTTTGGCAAAGCAAAAGCAGCAGCAAACTATCTAAATAGTCAAATGGCAAAATATGAAGCTATCGAAAATGGATTCGAAGAGGCTCTTATGTTGGATGAAAATGGATTTATAGCAGAGGGTACCGGTGAGTGCATATTTGTTGTCAGAGATGGAGTATTGATATCGCCACCAAATGATAACTCATTAGAGTCTATTACTCAAAATACTATCTTGCAGTTAGCCGATGAGATGAAAATCAAAATAGAGAGACGAAATATCACAAGAGATGAGATATATATCAGCGATGAGGTGTTCCTCACGGGTACAGCGGCAGAGGTAACTCCTGTCAAAACTCTAGATCATAGAACCATAGGAGAGGGCTCCAGAGGCCCAGTCACAAAACGCCTCCAAGAGGCCTATTTTGATGTCGTATACGGTAGAAATCCAAAATACAAACATTATTTGACATATATATAAGGAACAAAACATGCCAGCAGACATGAACGACTACATGAAAAAACAGAACAATAACAAGCAGGGCAACAACGCTCAAAATTTTGAAAATCCATTTGGGACAATAGGGTTCCCATCATGGCTCGTATTTTTAGGAATATTACTGGTGGCAATATTTCTATTTAAGCCATTCACAACTATAAATTCTGGTGAAGTAGGCATCAAAGTAAACATGGGCAAGTTTGAAAAAGAGCCACTCGCGGCAGGTCTGCATTTTTTCATCCCTGTTATACAAGAAATCATTCCAGTCAATATCAAATCTAGAATGATTGTCTATAGCAATAGAAACGGGGGATCGTTTAGTGATGCACCACAAAAAAGATTATCTTCTGGCCAAGAGTACGAGGGTGGGGTCAAATATAACCCTGCAATCACTGTAAAAGATAGAGGCAATCTGAATGTTGATATTGACATAGCTGTCCAGTATCGACTCAAGCCTAATAGCGCACCAGAACTTTTTGCTACTGTTGGAGCTGGCTGGGAAGATAAGATAATTAATTCAAAGGTACGTAAGGTAGTCAGAAATGTACTAGGACAATACTCAGCAGAGCAGATGGCAGAGAAGAGAAGAGAGATAAATAAACAGATCGAGATAAATATCAGAAAAGAGGTTGATCTTCAGCCAAATCAGCCAATTGAACTCAACAGTGTTGATCTGAGAAATATCAACCTACCAAAAGATGTACAGGAGCAGATCAACCAGGTCCAAATGGCGCAGCAAAAAAAGCAAAAAGCCATCATCGATGCACAGCAAAGAGCCGCGGAAGCAAAAGGTATAGCAGAGAAAAATCGTATCGAAGCGCAGGGAAAAGCAGATAAAATTCGTATCGAAGCCGAAGAGCAAGCCAAGGCAAATACGCTTATCTCAAACTCTTTGACACCAGCCCTCATACAGCTAGAGCAGATAAAAACACAGGCGAAGTTCAATGATGCTCTTAGGGTAAACAAAGATGCTCAAATCTTTTTGACACCTGGTGGAGCTGTACCAAATATATGGGTAGATGCCAAGCAAAAAAGACGACAAGTTGTCACTCAACCACAGCAGTAGGGAGCTAGATTGAGTCAACAAATTGAAATAAACTGGGAAAAGACACCGCTAGTGCCAGCGATAGTACAAGAGAGCGATACAAACGAGATATTGATGTTGGCTTACATGAATAAAGAGGCATATGAGCTAACACTACAAACAAACTATGCGCACTACTTCAGTAGAAGCAAGCAGCGTATTTGGAAAAAAGGAGAAAGTTCAGGCCATACTCAAAAAATAGTAGATATTTTACTAGATTGCGATGGTGACTCTATCATACTAAAAGTTGAACAAGAGGGTGTAGCTTGTCATACGGGCCGCAAGAGTTGCTTTTTCACCTCTGTGACACAAGAGAAGATTGTACACGCACAAGAGGTAAATACCAGTGAGATCTATAGTGTCATCGATACTCTATATCATACTATTCTTCAGCGTAGAGAGGAGAGTTCTGATAGTAAATCATGGACAAAAAAACTTCTCAACGATAAAAAACTTCTACTTAGTAAGATACAAGAAGAAGCCGATGAGGTATGTGTCGCTATAGATAGTGAGTCAGATGCCCAAGTGATATATGAGAGCGCAGACTTACTTTATCATCTATTGGTAGGTCTAGGTTACCGCGATATATCACCTGATAGAATCGATCAAGAGCTTGCCAA
>CAYWGB010000131.1:0-3349 GCA_964457825.1 uncultured Campylobacterales bacterium
GAGGAAAAATAGTGTCTCATATAGTATTTTCTACATGGCAAGGGGAGTTTATCGATAACCGTAAAAAAAGCGGTGATGAGATAGAGGCCTCTGCTTTTAAGTTGCCATATGAATATGACTCAGAGAAGTCATCCAAAGCTTTTATTGGATGGGATGGCGTGGCAATATTCCAAGAAGATATTGACGCGGTTAAGTTGGCCACAGAATACGCTGCTCAGTATCAAGAGTATTCTGAAGCATGTGGGCGATGTGCTCCTGGTCGATGGGGCGGCAGGATACTGTATGACATGCTTGACAAGATTGCTAGAGGAAACGGTTCTTATTCAGATATAGAGCATCTTAGGGAAGTGAGCCAAACAATGATGCAGACTTCAAAATGCGAGATAGGCCGAACGGTGCCAAAGCCTATACTTGATTTGATGGATCACTATAAAGATCAATTTGATGAGTGCATAACAGAACAAAAAAGTTCTAAGCACTACGATGGAGATATTAGCTATATAGCAAAAATTACAGCACCATGTATGGATGTATGTCCGGCGCATGTGGATATACCAGGTTATATTGAAGGCATCAGAGATATGCAATTTGCTGACTCTTTGGTTTCCACCAGAGAAACTATGCCTTTAGCGCATACATGCGGAAGGGTTTGTCCTCACCCATGTGAAGATGCATGCAGGCGTACTAATTTGGATGAGCCGATATCTATCATGGAACTCAAAAGATTGGGAGCTGATTACGAAACAGATCATGGGTTGGACTGGTTGCACCCGAGAGATATCTCGCCAGCTCGAAATGATGGTAAGAAAGTAGCAATAATAGGTGCTGGACCTGCTGGTTTAAGCGCTGCATACTATCTGGGCTTGGATGGAATCCAAGTTGATATATTTGAAGAGTTACCAGTTAACGGTGGAGAAGTGGCCGTTGGTGTGCCAGAGTACCGTATGCCAATTGATAAATATAACAAAGATATAGATTTAGTATTGGAGCTTCCGACAGTAAGTATAACGAACAACCATAGAGTTGATGCAGAGAGGCTAAAAGAGATAGATGATGAGTATGATGCGACTCTATTAGCTTTTGGAACTAGATTGTCTAAAAAAGTTAGAGCAGACAATGAAAATCCAGATATGGGTGGATATTGGGGTGCTATATCTATGCTTGACAAAGTAAACTTGTGGACAAAATACAAAATAGGCTCGCCTGCAAGCAATGAACTTAAAGACAAAATTGTAGTTTGTGTTGGAGGTGGTTTTACCTCCATGGATGTGGTTAGGTGTGCAGTTAGAGATGGAGCGAAGAAGGTAATAATGCTTTATCGAAGAGATGAGGCGACTATTATAAGAAACACCACCTATGAGGAGTATCACGAGGCAGTCGAGGAGGGTGTAGAATTTATTTTCCATTCATCAATCAGAGAGATTGTTGATGATGGCGAACAGATCACTAAACTTATAGTCGATAAATTTGAGCTTGTTCCTGATCCAGATGGTGGCAGGGCACAGCTAGTCAAGATAGAAGGTGGCGAATTTGAGATAGAGTGTGATTATTTGATTCCTGCCGTATCTCAGGCAGCTGATTTACAGCTACTGCCACAAGAGTGGGAAGTGGAGCTTACATCATGGGGTACACTTCTTACTAATGGCAAAGATTATATGACATCAAGAGATGGATTGTTTGCTGCGGGAGATTGTGAATATGGCCCTATGACTATCGTAAATGCTGTAGGACAGGCGAAGCGAGCTGCATCAGTAATCTCAAGATATCTATATAATGGTGGGAAGTGTACACTGAGTGACGATGAGATTATGGAAGACCATCTGAATGCATTAAAAGTCTATAATAAAAATGAAAAAATTACTGGATGGATGAGTGGAGTTCCAAGAGAAGAGAGTCAGAAACTTGGCGTTGATGATAGAATCGACAACAACAAAGAGGTCAATTTTGGGCTTACAGGTAAAGAGGCAGCTCTAGAAGCTGAGAGATGCATGAGATGTTATTACATATCAATGGTGGCGGTGTAATATGAGCAAGCAACCAGACGTAAATGTGTTAATTAATGGCAAAGAGTGCAAAGGGAAGCACGGCGATACTATTTTAAATATTGCCAGAGCTAATGGTATTAACATACCAACCATGTGCTATCTGACAAAAGTTTCACCTATAGCATCATGCAGAATGTGTATAGTAGAGGTGGAAAATATAGATGGCTTTGTCCTTTCATGTCAGGAGAGGGCGGTGGATGGAGCAGTTATTACTACAACTGGTGAATCTCTTGAACGAGAAAGACACAATATCATGGAACTCTACAATGTAAATCATCCTCTAGAATGTGGAGTATGCGATAAGAGTGGTGAGTGCGATTTGCAAAATCTAACATTATCTCATGGTGTAGAAGAGCAGAAATTTACAGCAAAAGACCAGTTTCGACCGGTACAAAATTGGGGATATGTGACGTATAATCCATCGCTTTGTATTATGTGCGAGAAGTGTGCGAGTGTCTCTAATGAGATAACTGGTGATGCTTCTTTACAGATTGAATTTGGTGGATATTCATCTACTATTTTGAATGTCAAACCAGATATGTATAATATGGCTCTTGGAGAAGCGGCTTCGGTGTGTCCTGTAGGTGCGCTTGTCAATAGCGACTATAAATACAGTACAAATGCATGGGAATTGCAAAAAATACCTGCTGCTTGCCCGCACTGTAGTGGTGGATGCCAGATTTACTATGAAGTCAAAAATGATAAAATATATCGTGTAAGTAATGAGTTTGAATATTCTACTGTATGCGCAGAAGGTAGATATAATTTCAACTTTGAAAATAGGAATGCCAAGAGAGACAAAACAAGTTTTGACAGAGCTGTCGAAGCATTTAAAAGCGCAGATAGCATTATTTTCAATTCCAAGATTACAAATGAAGAGGCCTTAATACTGCAAAAGCTCAAGGATAAACTTGGCTGCAAACTTGTGAATTATGAAGCATACTCATACGGAAAATTTTTGGAACATTTTTCATCTGTATCTGGCAAGAGTCTTTATGATGGCACATTGAGTGCTATTGCTGATTCTGATGCTCTTATCGTTTTGGGAACCAGGGTTAATGATGATAGTGATCAGTTGAAATACCATATCACCAAAGCTAGTAAGCATAATTTAGCTAGATTGGTCTATATGCACCCCATCGAAGATGCCTCAATGCAGAGTTTAATAACGCAGTTCATCAAATATGAGGTTGGCAGCGAAGAGGCTGTTGTGGCTATGCTGGCTCAAATACTACTCGAAGACGAAACGATTACATCTAGCGCTAAAAAAATACTTGATGGGCTTGATATAGGAAATCTTAGTG
>CAYWGB010000132.1:0-3339 GCA_964457825.1 uncultured Campylobacterales bacterium
ACCTAGCCTCCTCTATTCAAGAGTCCATGAATGCACCAGATAGTGAATTTAGTGAAACTGTTGAATGGTAGAATATCGAATACTCTATAGCAAACTGGCACAAAAAGATGCCAAAAAACTATCGAGTGCCAATCTTGTAACCAAAACCAAAGAACTGATCGAAATAATAAAAAATAATCCATTCCAAAATCCACCACCTTATGAAAAGCTGGTTGGTAATCTGAGCGGTTCTTATTCGAGAAGAATAAATATCAAGCACAGAATAGTCTATGAGGTGAGGGAGACAGACAAGGTAGTCAGGATCTCTAGAATGTGGTCACATTACGGCGAGTAAAGGAAAAATAGATGAGATTTGCACACACAAATATAGCGGCGAGAGATTGGAAAAGCTTAGCGGACTTTTATATAAAAGTCTTTGAATGCAAGATAAAACCACCCGAGAGAGATTTGTATGGAGAGTGGCTAGATAAGGCGATTGGCATAAAAAATGCTAGACAAGTGGGAGTACATCTCTCTCTGCCAGGATATGAGAATCCGCCAACACTAGAGATATTTAGTTATGAAAAATTCATAGATACTGACCCAATGATGGCAAATCAGATCGGCTTTACACATATTGCTTTCGAGGTTGAAGATGTAGATGATATACTGCAAAAAGCACTAGACAATGGTGCAACCAAGCTAGGTGAAGTTATAGAAAAAGAGATTGAAAATGTTGGTATGCTGAAGTTTACATACCTAAGAGATATCGAGGGCAATATAATAGAAATCCAATCTTGGAATTAAGACACCTCTGGCAACAAGGAGCGGTATGTTTACAAAATATAAAACTTTTATGCAAAAACATATATCTTTGAATTTTGCAGAGTGGAATATCATAAAAACAAAGTTTGAAATAATCCACTATGCAAAAGGTGATATTATCCATAACGCTGGAGATATATGCACGAAACTTATGTTCATAAATAGTGGTTTGGCTCGTGCTTTTATAGTCGATGAGAATGGTAAAGATATTACATGGGCTATATATTTCAACGATAGCAACTCACATATGACAAACCTGTTCGTAGTAGATTTTGAAAGTTTTACCAATCAAAGCTCATCGCAACTAGAGATTGTCACTCTTGAGGATTGCGAAGTCGTCTCTATCGACTTTAAAGATATAGAGTATGTATATAACAATACCAAAAAAGGTAATCACTTTGGCAGACTAATGGCACAAGAGGCCTACAGTTACTTGCATAATCTAGCAATACAGAGACAAACATTAACAGCATCAGAGAGATTTGAATCTTTTATGAAACAGACACCACATCTTTTAGATAAGGTTCCACAATATCATATCGCAACATTTCTAGGCATAACGCCACAACATTTAAGCCGTCTTAAAAAAGAGTATAAAAATTAACATATGTGAATGACTTTAATTTCTCAAGACTATATACTTACAAGAAAAAAGGCTGAATTTTGAAAAAAGTAATTTTGGGATCACTCATAGCATTAGCTCCACTACTCGCAGGCAACCTTACCGTAAAAGTAACAAACATAAAAAATGGAAATGGAAAAATCGCCATAGGGCTATATAACAAAGATGATGGAACATTTACTGATCCAGAAAAATATTACAAGGCCATATTTATCGAAATAGACTCCAAAAAAGTCGTCCATACATTCGAAAATATTCCAGATGGAACATACGCTGTATCTGTAATGCATGATGAAAATGAAAACAATAAATTGGACAAAAATATGCTGGGTATCCCAAAAGAGGGGTACGGGTTCAGTAACAATGTAAAACCCGCCTTTAGAAGTGCTAATTTCAAAGAGGCAAAGTTTGAACTATATAATAATAAAACAATCAGCATAAAGATGAATAATTAATATGAAGGATAGATCTAGTTTATTGCTTTTGTTAAAGTATATAATCAAACAGAAAAGTTTTAAATTCAGATTCGAAAGTATAAACGATGCTTTCAGGATTATGCCGTATGGATTAAATAAAAAATTAGCAAAAGGAGTGGATGCCGTAGTACAGTTTGAGCTAAGTGGCGAAGAGGCACAAGAGTCATATTTGGTAATTAGAAATCAAAAGTGTACTTTTAATTCAGGTAAGCACCCAAACCCTACTCTAACTGTAAAAGCAGATAGTAAACTGTGGCTAGATATCACCAATGGTGATGTCAATGGAGTAAATGCATTTATAAACGAAAAATACGAAATGGTAGGAAATGCATCTATTATGCTAAATTTTGATAAACTTTTTGATAAGTCTGCCAAGGTTATAACCATTAAAGACAGAGCAAAAGATTACGACTACAAAGAGATAAAATCAAAAAAAATCAAAAATATTGTAGTTTTTGATGGTGGCGCTAGAAACAAAAAACTAAGCAAAACAACTTTTATGGTAGATAATTTTATCAAAGGTGCAAAAAGTGCAGGTGCCAATGTGGAAGAGTATAAGCTATCAAAGCTAGATATTCACCATTGTGATGGCTGCTATATGTGTTGGACGAAAATACCTGGAGAGTGTGTGCACAAGGATATCATGACTGAACTAAGAGAAAAATATAGAAGTGCCGATCTAGTCATATTTGCTTCTCCTCTTTATATTTTTAATGTTACTGGAATTATGAAAAACTTTATGGATAGGCTGCTTCCGATTCTAAAACCGTACATGCTACTAGATAAAAAAGATGGTCATATCTTGCATCCCGATAGATACCCGGAGTTTGGCGAACAAGGTATCGTAGTATTTAGTGCTAGTGGGTTTCCGCAGATAGATAAAAATTTTGATGGCTTAAAGGGGATGTATAGAGCTTGGGATGCACACAATGAAAACTCACATCTACTAGCAGAATTTTATCTGCCAGCGGCAGAGATGATACCACAACCCGTATATCAAGACAGGAAAGAGCTGGTCCAAAAAGCTTGCTACGATGCAGGAGTACAGGTCGTGCTAGAGGGTAAAATAGACTACAAATTTATGAGTGCAGTCTCCAACCCAAGAGTAGATAATCTAACATTTCAAAATCTAGCAGATAACTTTTGGGCTAGATTAGATGGCAAAAGATCATATCTAAAAGAGATTGTGAAGCTGTAGTCATGTGCAACAGAGCAGATATGATACAATTACAACATGAAAAATAGTATCAATTTTAACGGATTCCCTAGAGAGGGTCTAGACTTTCTCACCAGTATAATAAAAAACAACTCCAAAGAGTGGCTAGATGGACATAGGGATGAATATGAAAAATATATATTATCTCCCAATAGAGCCTATGTTGAGGAGATGGGTGAGCATTTGGAGATTTTGGTACCGAGCATAAATGCGATACCAAA
>CAYWGB010000133.1:0-3308 GCA_964457825.1 uncultured Campylobacterales bacterium
AAAGTTGTCATTAATGCCGTAGCCTCAAGCCCAGTAGAGACAGATATGTTAGAGAGCATTCCTTTGGAGCGTAGAGAGGCTTTTTTGAAAACGGTTGTTACAGGACGTTTCGCCACAGCAGAGGAAGTAGCCCAGACGATGTTTTGGTTGGCTACAACTTCGCCTGAATATATTAATGGGACGACTGTTGATATTAATAATGGGTCGTTTCCGAGGTAAGAAAAATTTATCGTGCTTCTTTTGTAATATGTTGTATCTATGCTGTTGCTTGAAGCTTGAGTAGAACAACACCAAAAATAATAGATACGACACCGACTACTTTATAAGCATTCATATCTTCTTTAAAAATAACCCAGCCAAGCAATACAATAAGAGCTGTTCCTGCACCAGCCCAAATGGCATAGACCGTTCCAATCTCAATGGATTTTGTTGCATAATATACAAAAGTAAATGAGATAATGTATAAAACTGCAATGACTGTACTCCAAAGATAAGTGTTTCCGGTTGTTGCTTGTTTGATTGATAGTGTTGCCATAACTTCAAAAGTGATTGCAAGTGCCAAATATAGCCAATACATATGGTTATCCTTTTTCTTGATTTTAAAAGAGGTGGAGATAGTGCCCTGATAAAGCAGACAGCTTTTTACCTAATATATTTTTCACCTCATTGCTCATCGTGCTCCAGTTCCTCATCTCCTCAGTGTCTACTTTGGTGATTTCTTAATTTGAGTAATGACTACTCCAAGGAGAATGACAAAAGATGCAAGTATCTGCATGGAAGTCAAAGTTTCATGTAAAAACAGATATCCCATCAATATTGCAAAAATTGGAATGAGATTTACGAATACAGAAGCCTGGCTAGCATTGATCTCTCTTAGCGCGAGATTGTATAGACCGTAGCCTCCAAGCGTCACAACAACACCTAAGTACAGTATCCACATAATACTCTCTTGGGTAAAGTGTATATCTTGGGTGCTGAGCTCGTATATAAAAAATGGCAAAAAGAATAAAACACCAAAAAATGCCTGAATAGCCGTAATAAAAAGAGCCGAGAACTTTTTGCTCAAATGTCTGACTATTATGGTGTAACCAGCAGCACATACCATGGCGCCAAACTCCAGTAAATTACCAAGTAGAGGATACGGAGAAGCTTCTGTACTGATCGCACCAAGACTTAGCAACACAACACCAGCCATCGAAATCATGGAACCAAAAATTAGATTTTTTGTTATGATCTCTTTGAGCAGCCATGAGGCAGCTACTGCTGTGATGATTGGCATCGTTGAGGTGATGATACCTGCTTGGGATGCAGATGTATACTTTAAGGCATTTGATTCAAATAAAAAATAAAGCCCCGGCTCAAGCAAGGACAGAATCAATATATATCTGATGTCCTGCCTGCTAAATTTATACTTGGTGAACTCTTTTATGAAATATAAAAAACAGATAGAGGCAACTACCATTCGCAAAAATATAACACTATACGCACCCGTGTCAGCAATAGCGGATTTGAGCGCAATAAAAGAGCTGCCCCAAACAAGCATGGCTATGATAAGCGAGAGAAGAGCCAAAATAGATACTCTGGTGTTGTTCATCTATGAGCCTTTTTGGAGTAATTATAACTAAAAATATTCAAAACACTCGTTCTGTGTCCTAGATATTGTACTACTATTCGATTCTAAAATTAATTTGGTTATATATCTGGTATTGTAAAGATTGTTTGGATACAAGAAAAATATAGTATAATCTTTTTTGATAAAAATCATAAGTTTGGTAGGTAAAAGGAAAACAACATGAGTAGCAATATTTCGAAAATTATCATAGCGAGCATGCTAACCGTTCCGCTTCTTGCCGGAGAAGTGCAGTACGGAAAAGGTACATTTGAGATTACTGGTGGTTTTGTGGGTATAACGCAGAGTATTGATACAGATATAAGCACATATTCGTGGATAGAGCAGCACAAAAATATACCATATATCGATTTGGATTTATTTTACAAATACAATATCACATGGTATGACTCTGATGCCATGGTGCAGGCACAAAACACAGTTAATAAGTATGCAGATAAGTTATCGCAAAATCCAGTGGGCATCACAGTTCCATCAATCGACCATAGACTGCAAGGGTTGGATATCAATCTAGTTCTAGGCGAAGATTTATACCGTGAAGATGAAAATAACTATTTTGGCTTGGGGCTTATGATAGGAGTCTCTACACCATGGATAGATAGCAAGAAAGATGATGACAACAATGATGCACTTAGTGATGCCGCAATGAACGCTATGTCAAAAAGTAAGACAAAAATCTTATCCTATAAGGTCGGCCCAAGCATCACTGCAATGGAGAGTTTAGGTGATTTGTTTAGTATCTATGCATCTGGTACATATGCTTATCAGACCGCATCTCTCAAAAACGATTATGCGCACTCTGATATTAGTGCAAATGGTATCTTTCAAGAGTATGATATCGGCATCAAATTTCAGCCAATCTCAAAAGATTATGACCTTGGATGGATGACCCTCAGTCCGAGACTGTACGCTACACTGGGCTATAGATATACATCTTGGGATCTCGATGATGTTAGCATGAATGTAATGGGAGTTGGCGGAAGTTTTGATCAGATGGATTTTGGAATGAATTCCAAGGTAGCTTATTTTGGGTTCGGATACTCATTTTAAGTCCACTAGCAACTCTGACAATAAGCGGTTTACTTAAATTTAATAAAATACCATAACTTCAATCGTTACTCATGAGATTCATGAGTGATTTTGAGTATAATTAAATTAAAAAAGGCAAACTATGAGATATAGAGAAATCTTTGCTATATTACTAATGACAATAGCTCTAACTGGATGTACTCAGATCATTACAGCCCCCATATCAGTAGCGGGTGCAGTAGTGGGAGCCACTGCAGATGTAGTGGGTGCTGCTGGTGGAGCGGTGGTTAATACGGTCACAGGCGGAAGCAAAAAGTAGATGCTGAGATTTGTACCTGCTCTCGCAGGAGATATACACGTAGATCAGATGCGTGTGGCACTCGTCAACTACATAGCCTCAAAACAAAAAGAGGAAAATTTTGCACTTATCCTCGGCGAGAATATCAATGAGCACGAAACAAAAGAGATATTGAAAAAATTTGCAATCGTTCCAGATTTGGTAATATACCAAGAAGAGAACCTACGTAGATATCAGCAACTCGCCACTTCTCTTGTCGTACAAAATAGAGCTTTTATCTGTACCTGTACTACAGAGAACTGCACTAGTAATTGTAGCAATCACCAAGAGCAGATAAAAAGCAAAGCCAAA
>CAYWGB010000134.1:0-3286 GCA_964457825.1 uncultured Campylobacterales bacterium
TAAAAGAGCTATAGAACGGATAAAATTACTCTCTATAAAGACTTGTTTTTCTAAACAAGTCTTTATATATGTTATTAATAGAGGCCAAAGTTTCCGTCAGCCCTTTTGTACATAACCCGCATTAGTCCCTCATTGTCATTAAATACTATGAACTGTCTCTTTTTTTCCTCTTTGAGTGCCTCTATAGCCTCATCGAAACTCATTGGTTTGTGCAGCTCTAAATCCATAGGGATGATTTCTATCTCTTTGCTTTCAGGCTCATGATAATCACTGACTGCTTGGGCTTCTAGACCCAGATCAGAAAAGCTCATGATTTTGTGATCCTTGATTTTATCCGCATACCTTCTAAGTGATTTTTTGGTTCTTTCGATAGCTATATCAATCGCAGCATATACATCTTTATCCACTTGTGTAATCACCACGGTGCCTCTATCTTTGAGATGTACTAAAAACTCTACCTCGAAACCTTTTTTCCCATTTCTCTCATTTGCAGAAATTGTAGTGCTGGCCGAGATAATATCAAGATTATATTTTGATAATCCGCTAATTGCCGCATCAGCATAATTCTTAATAGGCTCTGTTAGCTCAAAATGTCTACCTGTTATACTCTTATTCATAGAAACTCCTTTTTGGTATAGTGTATTTTATGATACACCATAAGACTTAATGAAGTGTTAATGGGTTATTGTGATACAATACGCTCGAATAAAATATGCGATTTTGATAACCTATTATATTGCTAAAATAACTCAAATAATTTTTTAGTAAGGATCTACCTATGAATACTTTGCAAGAGTATATGAGTACACATAGTTTAGATGAGCTTCATCCTTCCGAGATAGCTAATCTACTTAAGGATATGGACGAGAAGAGCTTTCAAGAGGCTGTAAAGATTGTGCCTCAAGAGCTGGTAGCAGATGTTGCGCTGGAGTTACCTGATAGATACTTTGAAGATATTGTTGAATCTTTTACACCAGAGGAGTTGGCTGAGTCAGTGGCTGATTTGGAGTCTGATGATCAAAAAGAGTTTATCGAAGAGCTTGAAGAGATAGATGAGCAGATAGCAAAAGAGGTTTTCGAACAGCTTGATGTTGAGGATCAAGAGGATATTACTCAGCTGCGTCAATATGATGACGATGAGGCTGGCTCATACATGCAAGTGGAGCTATATGCTGCCAAACTGAATCAAAAAGTTCGTGATGCCATCGAAGAGTTTGCGAGACTTAGACGTTCTGGGGAGTTGGAAAATATCAATTATCTGTTTGTAGTAGATGATGAGAACAAGCTAGAGTTTGGAGTGGGACTCGATAGCCTGTTGACATTCGATTTTGACCAGACGTTAGCCCAAAATATGCAAGCAAGCAGTGATAGCTACTACCCAATTGTGAGCAGAGATCATGAAGATATCGATGAGGTTGTAAAAAAGTTTCAAGAGTATGACTTAAGCAGTATGCCTATCGTAGATGATGATGGCATCTTGTTGGGTCGGATTACATCTGATGACATATATGATATTATTAGTGAACAAGCAACTGACCAGATGTATAGCATGGCAGGAGTGGATGATGAGGCAGAAGAGGATGATGACCTATGGAAAGCAGGAAAAGCAAGGGCTGTTTGGTTGGGCATTAATCTTATCACGGCTATAGTAGCATCTCTGGTAATAGGACTTTTCTCAGCAGAGTTGCAAAGTTATGTAGCTTTGGCTATACTGATGCCGATTGTAGCTTCAATGGGTGGCAATGCTGGTACTCAGAGTTTGACGGTTGTTGTGAGACAACTGGCACTAGGAGAGATTGCTAGGCATGATGCCTTCAGAACCATTAAAAAAGAGGTGATACTATCGCTGGCAAATGGACTCTTGTTCGCAGCTCTTGTTGGAGCCATTGCATCTGTATGGTTCAATAGTGGTATGCTAGGAGTTGTGATTGGTGCATCCATGATCATCAATCTGCTTAGTGCCGGTTTTTTTGGCTCAATGATTCCACTACTGCTGAAGCAGATGAATGTAGATCCTGCAGTAGGCAGCAGTGTGATATTGACCACGGTTACCGATGTTGTTGGTTTTTTGAGTTTTCTAGGTCTTGCTAGTTTGTTATTATTATAAGGAGATGTTTTAGTCTTTATGGATTTATTGATTATTTATTTTTTACTATCTGTTGTTGTTTCGTTTGTCTGCTCAGTGCTGGAGTCTGTACTATTGTCTGTAAACGTACCATATATATCGGTGCTTGAGAAGGAGAGACCCTCTGCGGGTGCACTACTGATGAGCCACAAGCTCAACATAAACAAATCAATCGCATCGATTTTGATTGTGAATACAGTAGCTAATACTCTAGGAGCTGCGGTTGTTGGTGCACAAGCCAAGAGTGTATACGGTGATGGTGCCGTGGTCTACATATCGATAATTTTAACATTTGCTATACTATTTTTCTCAGAAATTATACCCAAGACTATAGGTGCTACGTACTGGAAATCTTTGGCACCCATGTCGGCATATTTTATTCAGTTCTTTATATGGATTACATACCCTCTTATCCTGATGACCCTCTTTGTAACCAACAGAATCAAAAAGGATGATGATGGTGTAAGTCTAACCAAAGAGGAGCTGATAGAGACTACACTTTTGAGTGAAGGTGAGGGGGTTTTAGATGAGCAAGAGTCAGATGTTATTGAAAATATTTTATCTCTAGATAAGATTAAAATACAAGAGATCTTGACTCCTCGTACAGTAATATTTGCGATAGATGGGAATAGAACAGTAAAAGATATTGTAGAGAATGAACCATCTATCTTTAAATTTTCAAGAGTGCCAGTATATGATGAGAACATAGAGAGCATAACAGGTATGGTTATGGCAAAAAAAATATTTAAGCAAGCCTTAGAAGATGATACTGTGCTATTGAGCACGATACAAAAAGATATTTTTAAGATAAATGAGAATATTCCAGTCTCTATGGCCTTAGATCTGTTTATCAAAAAGAAAGAGCATATGTTTTTAGTTTTGGATGGGTATGATCAGACAGAGGGTATTGTGACACTAGAGGATTGCGTAGAGACTATACTTGGTGTTGAGATTATGGATGAGAGTGATAGCCATGCTGATATGCGAGAGGTAGCAAAACACAAAATGCGAATGCAAAGACGAGAAGAGAGCAGAGAAAGATAAAGATAGTAATCTGTCTTTAATTGGCTTTTTGGTATGATTGCGACCAATTTGCACACATAAGTGGCATCTAAAAATAATTTAGGATATTACAATGAAAAGAACTTTCCAACCGCACAA
>CAYWGB010000135.1:0-3285 GCA_964457825.1 uncultured Campylobacterales bacterium
CGAGGCTTTTTGAAGGCCATCATTCCATCTCTTGGTAAGTCCTCCTGGTACAGTCATACTCATTCCCCACCTATATTTACCATATGCTCTACCAACATAATGCAGATATGGTAGTTGTAGATTCTCTATAAGTGATTTATTGGATGCTGGTACAATAGTGGTGGCTGACAGTGCCTGATAGCCTTCAAACTTATTTCTAGGCAAGTGCGCCCATGTAAAACCCATTTCTACATATCTATTGTCTGGCATGAAAGCCATATTTGCTGGATTGAAATATGCACTATCTGCTCCATCTGTATTGGCAACATATGCTCCACCTAGAGCAGTTGAATTAATAGACTGCTCTGGCACCTTATAAGCCGCTGCCATGATCAATGAGCCTGCAATTACACTTAGCATTATTATTTTTTTCATACTACCTCCTAGTAACCTATTCTTGTTTTTCTAATATCGGCAAACAGCTGTGTAGTCAGAGAGTACGCATACGAACCGCACTCACCATGACCCAACTCAGCGGGGAGCCCAAGTCTCTCTTCGACTGGGGCAACAGATATATTTTCCGCACCCATTGCCTGCATCGTACCTGCTGTCAGCTGAGTAATTCCAAACGGTATCACATCATCTCCCTCGCAATGCACAAATGTTACTGGTGTGACTGGTGCCCAAGTCTCTAAACTATTCTCTATCATGGCATTATTGTACCAGAAGGCATCATCACTAAAATAGGTATCCACAAATGACTGACTAAACAGTCCATCCGAACCAGTAGTTTCATAAGATAGCTTCGGGTCTATCTCTGCTCTCGTTTTTGTACCGTCAAACAGTGCAGAAAGTTTGGATGCATACGGCTCGTTAAAAATAGTTTCAAGCTCTTTATCATAAGTTTTAGCATATGCATATCCAACATTTGCCATGAAAGACGGGACACTCATTTTGGGTTGTGACAAGACGGCATCACTCATAGTTTTGAGAGCATACGGTCCGGCCATAGGCGCAGCCATTGCTACCTCTAAACCAGTATTCTCATTTTCTATTTTCTGCAGAGTGGCGAGTGCCGCATATCCACCTTCACTATAACCTGTCAAAAATAGTTGTCCATTTAACTTTATATTATTATTTTTTGCAAAAACCTTAGCGGCTTTAATAAAATCAACCGTTGCATTCGCCAAAGACTTTTTTAATATAAAAGGGTGATAATGATCTCTAGAGTCACCAAAGCCTATATAGTCAGGTTGCAAGGTTATAAATCCACCAATTGAAGTTAATATGACCGATGAACCCTGAGGTGTAGCATTATTTGTTGCCATTACGGACGGAGACTCATTATTAGCAAAAATCGTACCGTGATCATCGCTAACCATAGAGTAACCTATGCTATCTACTGTTTTTGGCATACCAACTGGCAAGACAAGCAGCCCAGACGCCTCAACACTCTCTCCTATTTCATCCGTAGTCTGATATGGTATAGCAAAAGCTTTATATCCATAAACAACCGTTGAAGAGGAGATGACTCCTTTTTCAATCAATGATGCTTTCATTGCCTCTGCTGAGAAATCTACTACAAGCTCTCCTCCAATAAACTCTTCATTTTCTGGCTGGTCAAGTCCGCCTCCACCACAACCGATAAGGGAGAGTGCAACAGCCGTTACCGCAACTAGTCTTATAAAATTTATCATACTATTCCTTTGAAATAATTTACCATATGTGCAGAACACAGTATAGCTTATTGTATATGGTAACATACAGCCACATGTTTTCAACTATCTGGAGATGCCAAAAAGAAACTTTAGTATCTTGATGTTACCATGCTTCACACCAAAGGTGACTTTTGATAAGATTTGGCATGAGAATAGATTTACACAACCACACCACCAGATGCAATCATGCTACAGGAACTATCGATGAGTATATCCAAAGAGCCATAGATATCGGTATCGATATCTATGGATTTTCTGAACACGCTCCAATGGACTTTGACAAGAAGTACAGATTACCTCTATCAGACATGCAAGCATATGAAAATGATGTACTCCAGGCCAAGGAAAAGTATAAAGGAAAAATAGAGATACGCCTAGGTTATGAAGTGGATTGGCTACCAGGATATATGCAACCAGAGGTATTAAATGCAAATGTGGACTACCTCATCGGCTCTGTTCATTTTATAGACAAGTGGAGTTTTGACAATCCGGAGTTCATCGGCGAATGGAATGATCGAGATATCGATGAGGTTTGGAGAGCATATTTTGAAGCCACAGAGGAGATGGTACAATCTAACCATTTTGACATAGTTGGCCATCTTGACCTCATCAAAGTATTTAAATATATGCCAAAAGCAAACATTAAAGATTTAGCAGCAAACCTCATGTACACTATAAAAAAATCTGGCATGGCTATAGAAATCAATGCAGCCGGACTTCGCAAACCTATCCAAGAGATATACCCTTCCGGCCAACTTTTGGAGATTGCTTATTCTTTAGGCATACCGATAACATTTTCATCTGATGCGCACTCCGTAGAGCAAGTTGGTAGCGGATATACAGCAGCAAAAAAACTAGCTGCAGAGGTCGGCTACAGACAAGCTGTTACTTTTAAGAATCGAAGCATGGAATTGGTTACTTTTTAAGCACGAGATATTCACTTCTTTATTTTACAATCGATATAATGCAAAGATATAAAAACACTAAGGAGAGTTCCACATGGGCAAATTTGTAAACAACTTAGCAGATTTCAATAAATACTGCGAAGAGAATGAGGTAGAGTTTATTGACTTTAGATTCACAGATATAAAAGGTGCATGGCACCATATCTCTTACAGGGCATCTGCTGTAGACGATAAAATGTTAGAAGCGGGTCTTCCTTTTGATGGATCTTCTATAGAAAACTGGCAGCCGATCAATGAGTCTGATATGCTTCTTAAGCCTGATATCCAGACTGCATTCCTTGATCCATTTACGGCTGATAGTACCGTTATTGTAATATGCGATGTGTATGATATCTACAAGAACGAAGCCTATGCAAAGTGCCCAAGATCTATAGCAAAAAAAGCACTCAAGGCACTTGATGAAGCTGGCGTCGCAGATGCTGCATATTTTGGCCCAGAAAACGAGTTCTTTATCTTTGATGATGTTAAAATCGTTGACAATGACAACCACCAGTCATTTAAAGTAGAGACTGATGAGGGACATTGGGCCGACGGCGAAGATTACGGAGAGTACGGAAACATGGGGCATAGACCTAGAATTAAAGGTGGTTACTTCCCAGTAATGCCTACAGATTCTGCTGTAG
>CAYWGB010000136.1:0-3273 GCA_964457825.1 uncultured Campylobacterales bacterium
TTATATCTAGTAAAGAGATTATATCCTAAGTCACTTTTTTCAACCATACTATAACATTATATAGGCTAATAGAGAGTTTTATACGGAAAAGAGTAAAAAAAATAAAAAGGTCTGCCCTCAATTATTAACTCCTCCCTATTTTAATGAAAATTTTTTCTCCACCAATCCTTTTTTAGAGAGGGTAACAAAATAGAGAGACTCCTTATCTATAAATATACCATCTGTCCCAATATAACTCCATTGGTAGTTATCTTTAATCTCTTTTTTGAGTGTTATCTTGGATGCTGTTAGCTCCAAGAGTTGTAAACCACTTGGTTGTTTTGGATAGACGACCTGCGTTAGGTTCTTATCATGATAGATAGCGGGTTGTGCTTCTCGTACGAAACTAGGTAAGGAGAGGTTTTCTGCTGTTACCTTGCCCTTGTCATCTATCAAATAGGCAAATCCTCCACCCTTTTTGTATGTACCTGCTACTAAAAATCGGTTTATGGATTTTATATATTGGACATCATAGGTGTAGTATTTAATTCTGGTTTCTAACATAGTTGGAATTTTTGTGAATGATTGTGTGCTAGGGTTGTAGAGGCTAAACATTAAGTTTGCATAGGTTTTATTGTCCATGAATCGTTGCCAAAGAAGAAGGGCATTTTTTTGGCTACCAGCGACCATCGGCCACCAGTCACGCGTCTGCTTTCCAACGCTAACAGCTGCTTTTGTCTCTAGCACTCCTTTTGCACTGTAGACTGACAGTAGTACATCATCTCCAGAGCCCAACCCTTCTACACCACCGCCATTGACCCATTCGTCTGAATAAAAGAGTACAAAACGATTTTTTACACTTGTGACATGTCCCGAGTGTCCACCATCTAGCACCATTTGAGGATAGGGTTTGAGCGGGCTAAAATCCGCTTTGTAGAGACCATATCTTTGGCTTACAGTCTTCTTGATATTCCACCCATCTTCCATGGTTATCATGATAGTACCATCTGCACAGATAGCAGAAGTGACAGGCTCTTGTGCTTCATCTCTTGAGATAATACACGTGGGTTTTATCGTATGTATATTGTGAGGGTCGATAGTCTCATAGTAGATATCATGCGTCCAGTTTCCCTGTTTATCAGCACCTGTTGGCGAGTCACCAGTACTGGCCCATATGAGGTAGTAACTGCCATCTTTTTTTTTCAAAAAATCTATACCATGTTGGTATGCGCGAAAATCAGAAGCTATCATGATAAGTGGGAAAAGGGGCAAAAGTAGTAAGGATAATTTCATCGTATTCCAATCGTAGTAAGGTATACAATATATTATCTTACATAGACTTAATTAAAAAAATGGGTGATTGAAAAACCTTTTTTACATTTAAAGGGGAGATGCTGGAGTGTTCAGAATTGGGTGTCTATTACCATCAGATTTGCACGCTAACATGCAAAGTCTGACAGTGTGTATCTATCTTGGTTGGTTTTAATCTTCTAAAAATGAGACAATAATATCTTTTTTCTCCTCATTTGCCCTATAAACAAGCTTATCATTTCCACGGAACTTAGCTTTTTCTATAGTACCATACTTCCCAATCGATATATGTTTGATTACATTCATATCTATATCTACAACTTCTATACTCGGATATCTACCACGCTTTACAAATAGAGCATATTTTCCATCAGCTGTAACTTCATCGGCATCATCAAAGTTATTATCTGTATTAAAGTGTGGTCTATAACTATTTTGTAGTGAAGAGTCATTTGAAAAATCACTATAAGTGGTAATTTTAGAAACATCCCAACTACTAATATCTTGATTAAATGTTTGTGTATGCAAAAACATTTCACCCATATTAGTGACCTTAGAGACATCCCAACTTCCTAGAGGTTGATTAAATGCGTATGCTTTCCAAAACATTCCCTCCATATCAGTGACACTAGAGACATCCCAATTCCCTAGAGGTTGATTAAATGCTTCTGCATCCCAAAACATTGAATTCATATCAGTTACACTAGAAACATCCCAACTCCCTATTGGTTGATTAAATGCAAATGCCCTATTAAACATTCCATCCATCTTCGTTACACTGGAAACATCCCAACCGCTAATGTCTTGATTAAATGCATATGCATTCCAAAACATTAACATCATATTTGTTACATTAGAGACATCCCAACTGCTAATGTCTTGATTAAAATTTTCTGCATCCCCAAACATATAATTCATATCTGTCACATTAGAGACATCCCAACCACTGATGTCTTGATTAAAATTATCTGCAGCATAAAACAGATTACTCATATCTGTAATTCCAGAAACATCAACCTGCGTTACATCTTCACCATTTTGAATCATCTGTATAAGTTGATCTTTGGTTACTTTGTCTGGATTTATCTCATCTTCTAACACATTTACATTTTGAATAGATACATAGTTATTGGTATCCTTCCACTTCTTATCTACTGGCTCAATAGATATATTGATATTAGAAGGAGTGCTATCTCCAAAAATAGCTTTTACGGCAACAGGATCTAAAGTATACTCTATCTTATAATCTTTTGTTTTACTGCCGGATTTAGAAACACTAATATCACTAACTTTTACCCATTTCCACTTTGTATGACTTGATGATTCAAAAAGAGCATTATCTTCTATTAAATAATCCGCCCCACTTATCTCCCAGCTAGACTCTCCTGCAGAAAAACCTGTTTGACCATTTTGATCACTATCGATATAGACTTGGTAAGTATAAACATCAGGAGAAATCCCTCTGTTACAATGTACATTGATTTTCATTTTTTGATTGTTTGCATTATAAGTAGAGGAGATATCTACATAGTTGTGCCAGATATCAACATCTGGTAGATTTTCACCAACTCTTGGTTTTTTTATACTAACTTGATGTAGTTGTTTTGCACTTGCACCATCAACAGTTTGTGTACCATCACATCCAGCAAATATAACTGCAGATGCCAAAAGTGAAGTTGTGAGTAGTTTTGTGAAGTTTTTTCTCATAATCTTATCCTTTGTTTTATTTTTGATTCAAGGATAGTATAAGTCATATTTATTATTTTGTAAAGTTTTTATCTCTATTTATTAAAAAAAGTTTAATTTATATTACTAAGTGTAACTTTTTATATTTTTATTTTCTAAAAGAAGTACAAGTCGGATTGGGGGGGGAACATCTATTTGTTGCTACATGTTGTTATGTTTGCATTGATAACTTTTCTGTTTAGATAAGGCTTAATGTAGCTAGCTTTCACTCCAACCACAAACATAATGAAAAGATTG
>CAYWGB010000137.1:0-3271 GCA_964457825.1 uncultured Campylobacterales bacterium
CCTTTTTTGATGTCACCCATTCCGATTGTAGCCATAGTAGCTCCTTAAAAAAATAATAGATGATTATAACAAAGGATTGATTTAAAGAGGGTGAAGAATACCAATATCATACTCCCATAAAGGAGAGAATGATATGAAAAAATTATTTAGTGATAGAGATATTATCTTTGTGTTCAATAACACATTGAGGATCTTTATCAAAATCCATTGCCTTTGCATTATCCATAAGCACAGGAACAAAAAGAAGTGAAACAAAAACCGCAGCAACAGTACCTGAAATAAGAGCTACTCCAAGTCCACCAAAAACAGGATCACTTGCCAAAAGTGCAGACCCTAAAATAATGGCAACAGCTGTAAGCATAATTGGTTTTGCCCGTGTTGCTGCTGCTACAGCTACTGCTTTTCGCTTAGGTAGACCTTCACATATCATCAAAGATTTTGCAAAATCAATCAGCAATAAAGAGTTACGCGAAGAGATACCAATAAGAGCAATAAATCCAATCAATGAGGTCGCAGTCAAAAAGAATGTCTCTACAGTAAAGAGGTTTGCAGCCCAATGACCAACAATAACCCCAATGAGAGACAAGAATGAACCCAATAGTACAATACCTGCAATGGCATAACTTTTATAGTAAATAACAAGAAGTAAAAAGATTAGAACCAATGCAGAAATAAAAGCAGCGCCCAAATCTCTAAAGGTATCTAAAGTAACTTTCATCTCTCCATCCCAACGAATGAGGAATTTTTCATGGGTCTTTTTATCTTCAAGCGTAAAGTCAAACATATAAGTTGAAAATCCTGCTTTGGTAACCATATAATCTTTTTCAAACTTTTTAAGCATCGTTTCACGAGCATCAAGCAAAGGATAGACTTGAGAGACCATATCTGTTTCTGCAATAACATTGGTCATACGTGAAAGGTCTTTATGCATTATCATATAATTTGATTTTACTTTTTTAATATGTACAACTTCCGAAAGTGGTACCATCATTCCTCTCATATTCATAAGGTTCAATGAAGAAAGTTTACTTTGTAATGCATCAACATTTGATTGAGGCAATTTTTTACTCTCTTTATCTAAAACTAAAAACATATTAATCTGATCGGGTACATTTTTAGAGTTTTTATGTGCGACAACCATTCCTTCAAAGCCAAGATATAAAATATTATTTACCTGCTTAACACTTAATCCTGATCGTGCTACTTTTTCCTTATCAGGTATCAACTCATACTTATCAAAATTTTCATCTGCCATAATGTCAACATCAACCAAGCCTTCCGTATTGGAAAGTGTATCGGCCACATCCACTGCCAAAGAGCGGACTTTAGACATATTTTCACCATGTACTTCAACAACAATAGATGCCAATGTCGGAGGACCTGATGGTTGTTCTATAAATTTTATACTAGTTCCTCTTGTCAAAGAGCTACATGCCTTTTGAATGACAGGACGTAAACGTTGTACCATTAAAAATGAAGCTTCTTTACGGTGGTGCTTATCGGTTAAATTTACAGAAATTTCTGAAACATTTTCTGTACGTTTCATGCTTGCACCTTTTACAAGTCCTGCATAGTCAAGCGGTATACCCTGTCCTAAAAAAAGCTCAATATTCATGACCTCTTGTTCTTTTTTTAAAAAACCGATCACACATTCACTGACTTTTCGTGTCTGCTCTATTCCCGATCCTGCTGGCGTATCAACATAAATAGAGAAAGTATTGGCACTTTTACCTGGTAACATTTTTGCCAATACAAGTTTTGTAGGGAACATCATAAGGGATAAGAAAAAAGCAAGTGCTGTCAAAATAATAATTAATGTCTTTTTAAATTTACTATCAAGAATTCTGTAAATAAAGCTCTCTAAATTTTTCATTATTTATTTCCTTTTACTTGCTTACTTTTTTTGTGATGTTTATGTTCTGGCTTTTTCAATAGTTTCAAACTTAAGTATGGAGTAAAAATATAGGCCACAAATAGTGATGCAACCAATGCCACAGGCACATTGTATGGAATAGGTTTCATAAACGAGCCCATCATCCCCCCCACAAATGCCATAGGTATCATCGTCAAGATAATCGCCAATGTTGCCACATTTGTCGGTGCACCAATTTCATCTGTTGCTTCTATAAGTATCTCTTCCATCTCTTTATCTTCTACACCATGTGCATGTAAGTGTCTATGAATATTTTCAATCACAATAATAGCAGCATCTACAAGCAAGCCCAAGGAAAGGAGGAGTGCAAAAAGTGTAATCCTATTCATAGTCTGACCCGTCATCCATGCTGTAAAAAGGGTTACAGCCAAAATAGCAGGCACTGAAAAGGTAACAATAAGAGATTCTCTCCACCCCAAAGCAAAAACCAACATTAGTGCAATAATCACAATAGTAATGATAAGATGATGCATAAGTTCATTGACTGCTTCATCTGCACGTACACCATAATTTCTTGTAATTAAATAACCTACGCCCATATCATCAAAACTTTGCTGATAACTATGCAAAACCTTAAGTACATCCTCTGCAACAAATACGGCATTTGTTCCTGCTAATTTTGCAACCGTCATGGTAATTTGGTGGGACTGTGCACCCATGGTTTCATTGTGTTCAGATTTCATAAGTATTTCTGCTGTTTGGTAATTTTGAATATCTATGCCATCTGTTACTTTTGCAACATCACGCAAATATATAGGTGAACCCATATACTGAGCAACAATAATAGATCCAACATCTTCTACGCTTTCAATAGCATTTTTAACACCAAAGATAACCAACTTTCCTTCAGATGTTTTACCTTTAACATCAGGAACATCTACAGCAACAGACTGCACAGCTTTCATTATTTGACCAAGAGAAAGATGATAAGCAGAGAGTTTTCCCATGTCTACTTCAATATTATACTGTGCTTTTCTAGCACCTTTAAGTGTTGTTTTGGCTACGTTTTCAACTGCATTAACATGCTGTTGCACATCTCTAACCATTTCAAAAAGTGCTACATCGTCTATCCCATATTTATCACTTTTTGGATAAAAAGCAATGGTGATAATAGGTATGTCAATATCAATATCAAATGGTTTAATAAGTGGTTGCATAACCCCTTTAGGCATTTTATCCATATTTTGCATGACCTTATCATACAATTTCAGATTAGAATCTTCTCGATTTTCTCCAATATAATACATAACATTTACAACCCCGACATTGTCCATAGACATACCGTAAATATGCTCTATACCATGAACTTCACGAAGTTTTCGCTCTAAAGGCTTAAAA
>CAYWGB010000138.1:0-3270 GCA_964457825.1 uncultured Campylobacterales bacterium
TTCCCTTGCGCTTGATTATTTGACAATCATCGCACATCTTTTTTACTGATGGTCTAACCTTCATGACTACTCCTGATTAACGAAACAGATGGTATTGAAATTATATAATTTCAATACATCTAATTTCTTATTTCGGTCGTTATAACCTGTATGTACTTATTTTTTGCGTGGCACAATGATGAATCTTTATGCCGACCCTTGAGTAAGCAGTACAACTTAATCAAAAATCCTTCCCGCAGATCCGCTACTCTAATCCATAGAAATAGGGGTAGGGATTATATCTAAATATATATTATATATATCTGATTTAGATATCTCTACTTGTATCTAAAGGTTATGCGACCTTTGTCTAGCGAATAAGGTGTCAACTCTACTTTTACAGTGTCTCCTGGAAGTATTTTGATATAGTGCATACGCATTTTTCCTGCGATATGACACAATATTATATGACCATTATCCAACTCTACTCTAAAAGTTGCATTTGGTAATGCCTCAACAACTTTTCCATCTATCTCTATAACATCATCTTTTGCCATCTTTTTCCTTTCTTAAAAACACTAAGGTAGTGTCAATATTTCTGCTTTCCCATCTATTACCGCAACTTGGTGCTCGTAGTGACTTGTTTTAAGATTATCATCACTCACAACTGACCATCCGTCTTCTAACAAGAGTGGCCTACCACTAGTGTGACAAACCATAGGTTCCAAACAAAAAACCATTCCATTTTTAATCTTTGGACCTTGTTTTTCTTTGCCTTCTAAATAATTTGGTATATTTGGCTCATCATGCGGTTTCGTACCGATCCCGTGACCACAATAGTCTCGCAAAGGCACAAAACCACGATTGATTATAAAATCTTCTAGAATCTTTGATAACTCTTTAAATCTCATACCTGGTTTAATTTGCTCAATAGCGTGATAAAGTGCATCTTTGGAGCATCCAATCAGCACTTCATCAGCTTTTGAAACTTCACCAATCGGTATAGTAATCGCAGCGTCGCCGTAGTATCCTTCTAATTTACTGCCTATATCCAGGCCAAGTATGTCACCATCTTTAATTATAGTTTGATCAGGTACACCATGTATGCAGACCTGGTTGAGTGAAGTACAAACCGAACCAGTAAAACCGTATAGACCCTTAAAGGATGGTTCTGCACCAAGAGCGCGGAGATAATCATCACCTATTTTATCTATTTCTAGAAGGGTCATGCCTGATTTTACTTCGCTTTGAAGATACTGAAGTGTTTTGCCTACTATTGAGCCAGCTCTTTTGAGCTTCTCAATTTCATGTGGCTTGCGTAGTGCAATAGCCATTAAAGACCTACATTTCCTAATACATCGTATTGATTCATGGTTCTTTGTGCTTCTACTTTTCTCATAGTATCAAGAGCAACTTGAACTATAATCAAAACAGCTGTTCCGCCAAAATAAAAAGCTGCACCCAAAGAATTAATCATTGCAAATGGTACCGTCGATATAATAGCTAGGTACAGTGCACCTGAAACCGTAAGATTTCCTGCTACGTCATTTAAATAGTTACTTGTGTGTTCACCTGGGCGAACACCAGGTATAAACCCGCCTTGTTTTTTAAGATTATCAGCTATATCTTTTGAGTTAAACTGTATCGATGCATAGAAAAATGCAAAGAAAATAATGAACAAAAACATAGTAACGTTGTAGGCTAAGCCACCAGGTACAAATATATCTGCTACTCTCTTCAGTGAAGGAATATCAGTTGACTGCAATATAGTTAACGGAAACATCAAGACAGCACTAGCAAAAATAGGAGGAATTACACCAGAAAGATTTACTCTAATTGGTATATAATTCATCACTCTTTTGTCTTGATTCTGCATGATCACTTTTCGTGAATAGCTAATAGGAACTCGACGCTCACCTAATTCTATATAGATAATAATCCATACAGTAACGGCCACAATAGCTAAAATCGATATGACTGAAACAAAACTCATCGTACCACCATTTAATGCCGCCACTGTTGTGCTGATGGCTGCAGGTATCCCTGATACTATACCAGCAAATATAATAAGTGATATACCATTACCTATACCATGCTGTGTAATCTGTTCACCTATCCACATTAGCATCATAGTACCAGCTAGCATAGAAAAAACTGCTATTATCACAAACTCAGTAGTTCCTATAGTGACCACACCTTGATTAGCCAATCCATATGATATACCAATGGCCTGAGCCACAGTGATAAATACAGTAAAATATCTAATAATCTGCATATATTTCTGCATACCATCACGCTCTTTTTTCATTTGCCCTAAAGCAGGAAATGTTGCTGCCAATAGTTCCATTACAATTGAAGCTGTAATGTAAGGCATAATGCCCAATACAATGATACTCATACGACTTACAGCACCACCACTAAACATATTAGCCATTCCCAAGCCGTTGTTGGCATTGTCAGCAAAAAAAGCTTTGATTTGTGCTATATCAACACCAGGAATTGGCACATATGCCAAGACTCTATATGCCAGAAGAAAGCCAAGTGTAATTAATATCTTTTTTGTAAGAGCATTTCCCATGACTATTTACCGCTTGTTATAACAGCATCGTCTTTAATCTTTGATGCTAAATCTTTTGCTCCGTTACCAATAAGCTTGACAGACTTGACACTCTTTCCTAGCTTATGCACTGAAGCAATACTCTCCATTGTGATCTCTGCGAGCTCTGCAACTTCTTTATTTTTCTCTATGTTGATTGCGTAAGGCTTCTCAACTCTGGATGTAAAGCCGATTTTTGGAAGTCTTTTGATTAATGGCATTTGACCACCTTCAAAGCCTCTTTTTTGGCTATATCCGCTTCTTGCTTTTTGACCTTTGTTTCCACGTCCTGCTGTCTTGCCCGTTCCTGAACCCTGACCTCTTCCCACACGTTTTCTATTTCGTGTAGAACCTGGTGCTGGTTGTAGATTATGCAAACCCATAACTTCTCCTTACCCTTTTATTCTAGTTAAAGCTTCTACTGTAGCTCTAACTAGGTTATTCGGATTATTTGATCCGATTGACTTGGCAATAATATCTTTTATGCCAGAAAGTTCTATAACTGGTCTAGCTGCGCCACCGGCAATAATACCAGTACCCTCGCTAGCCGGCTTCAGAATGATTCTACTTGCATTAAACTTATGCTCAATATCATGGTTAATTGTAGTCCCATGTATGTTAACCTTGACAAGTTGCTTGAATGCATCGTCAACTGCTTTTTTGATAGCATCAGGAACTTCTTTTGCTTTACCAAA
>CAYWGB010000139.1:0-3231 GCA_964457825.1 uncultured Campylobacterales bacterium
TGTTGTCTATGTTACATTTTCCGTTACCTGAGACCAATATTTTTTTACCTATTTTGTTGTTTTGCTCCAGCACGAGCACCTGTTTGCCTGCTCTAGCAGTTATAATGGCAGAGATTAAGCCAGCGGCTCCAGCCCCTATGATTATTGATTTATTTTTCATGCTATATTATATCGCATTGTATGGTAGTTGTGCAACAATCAGTTATCTTATCATATCACTCGAGAAATAGAAGATATTTTTGATATAATTTACCATATTGTCATATCAAAGGTACCTCTATGAGCTTTAACAGATATATTTTACTTGTGGGACTCTGTACAGCTTTGGCATTCGCAGAGAGCAAGACACCTCGATTAGATGCGATTGAAGCTATAAATAAACAACTATACACAACTGTAATAAAAAATAAGCAAACCATCATAGATCAAAATAGAAAAGTAAATACACTGCAAAAGCAACTCTTGCAGTATATGCAACTTCAGCAAAAAAGTCGCCCAAAAGGAGATGGATTTTACCCATCAGACATGGATGAGGTAATGAAAAAGCAAAATGATAAGATATCCATGCTCTATAACTACATATATTTTTTACTCTTTGCAATGGGTGCATTAGCCCTCTATACATGGTTGCGTGGAGGTAAAAAATCAAATCAAATGAGTATCGATAGCATGCATATGGCTACAAATGCAAAAGATATCAACTCAATGTTTACAGATACCAAAAAAGAAAAAACAATAGAAGAGGATACCGCCAAGTCGACAAATACAGAAGCTAAGCATGAGGAAGTTGCAGAGGTGCTGCCAGAGGAAAAAGAGGAGATAGTGGTACCACAAATTACCTCTAAAGAGTATCTGCAAAAGGGGATCAAAGCTTACAGCAGTGGCGACTATATTGGTGCTTTAGAAAACTTTGAATTAGGTATCAATAATGCAGAGCAAAATAGCAGTATGTCTGCTGAGTTAAGTTTGGCCAAAGCAGTTGCTTATGACGCACTCGGTGAACCATATCAGGCTATCAGTGCATATGATGAGGTGATTAATGATTTCGAAGATAAAGATGATGATATGCTACAAGAACAAGTTGCACGTGCTATGGTCAGCAAAGGGACAACATTTGGCAAGATATCAGAATCAAAAAAAGCCATACTAACCTATGACGAAGTCATAGATAAGTTTTCAGATTCTCAGATACCAAACATACAAGAACAAGTGGCACGAGCCTATTTCAACAAAGGTGTCAGGCTAGGCCAGCTAGGCAGACCACAAGAGTCGATCAGAGTCTATGGTCAAGTAATCTCAAAATATAAAGATAGTAGCACTCCTATATTAAATGAACTAGTTGCACGTGCAATGTATAACAAGGGAGTAAGATATACAAAACTGCATGATTTGGAAAATGCTATAAAAGCATACGACGAAGTCATAGATACTTTCAGAAGCAAGAGTGAAATTAGAGTCCAAGAGCAGGTAGCTCGTGCTATGTTTAACAAGGCTATGTCACTGAACAAGCAAGAAGAGGCACAAAAGGCCATATTTGTATATGAGAATCTCATAAATACCTATAAAGATTCTGACAATATAATATTGAGCGAAAGAGTATCTTCTGCATCTGCAAATATAGCAGAAATAGAACTAAAGCTCAAAAACGATGTTACATTTGATACGCAAAACTCCATATATAAAAATCTTGATTTTAATAACAAGCTAAAGTTTGATATGCTATTTATTCTGTCTGATGCAATGAAAGCACCGCAAGACAAAGAGCTACAGGCATGGAAAGATAAATATGATGATGTCTCTATGGAAGGCTACAGCTTTGAAGAGTTGGAAAAATGGAGCAGCACCATTGAGGATGTTAGTGTCAAATCAAGAATTAAAGAGTATATTTCGGCATTCAAGTCGCATGGCATAGAGTAGTGCAATATTACCCATATCTCACACCAAGTGTGTAGATATGACCATGATATAAATTTAACCACTAAAAATCACTGCATATTCTAAACTGTTTAATCAAGCAGGTAGTATAATACAAGAATACATCATAAAGGAGCACGGATGAATATACATGAGTACCAGGCCAAAGAAATATTTAAATCTTACGGTGTACCAACACCAAGAGGTATCATAGCCAACTCGGTAGACGAAGCAGTAGAAAATGCCAAAGAGCTAGGGGGGAATATCTGGGTCGTAAAGGCACAAATACATGCTGGAGGTAGAGGACTAGGTGGTGGAGTGAAACTTGCCAAATCCCTAGAAGAGGTCAAAGAGCTTGCTGAAGAGATTTTGGGGATGACGCTAGTGACCCATCAAACAGGCCCAGAGGGAAAAGTTGTACATAAAATCTATATCGAAGAAGGCGCTAATATAAAAGATGAGCTCTATCTATCTGTAGTGTTAGATCGAGCCGCAGAAATGCCAATTATCATGGCATCTACTGAAGGCGGTATGGACATAGAGACTGTCGCCGAGAAGTCACCTGAAAAGATTATTAAAGTAGCGGTAGATCCCGCATTTGGCTTTCAAGGTTATCATGGTAGAGAACTTGTTTTTGGCTTAGGCATAACAGACAAACAAGAGCAAAAAAAGATGATTAGCTTCGCATCCAAGCTATATAAGCTATATATGGAAAAAGATGCAGAGATGATAGAGATTAACCCACTGATTAAGACTGCAGATGGTGATTTTTTAGCACTAGATGGAAAAATGGGATTCGATGATTCAGCTCTAGGTAGACATCCGGAACTAGAAGAGATGAGGGATATATCAGAAGAGGACCCAGACGAGAGAGAGGCTAGTCAGTATGGACTGAGCTACATAGCTCTAGACGGAGAAATAGGATGTATGATAAATGGTGCTGGTCTAGCTATGGGCACTATGGATACCATTAACTATATGGGAGGAACTCCTGCAAACTTCTTGGACGTTGGCGGTACAGCAAACGCTCAAACGGTTGCAAAAGGATTTGAAATCATCTTAAAAAATCCAAATGTAAAGGCAATTTTTGTCAATATATTCGGCGGCATCGTTAGATGTGATCGTATTGCCAGTGGTATACTTGAGGCGACCAAGCTTGTAGATGTAAATGTGCCTGTAATAGTTAGATTAGATGGTACAAACGCAGCAGAGGCTAAAGTAATACTTGATAATGCCAACATTGAAAATGTAATATCAGCTACAGACCTTGGCGATGGTGCCCAAAAAGCAGTTGATGCTGCAAAAGCAAGCTAAGGA
>CAYWGB010000140.1:0-3171 GCA_964457825.1 uncultured Campylobacterales bacterium
CTACTGATGGCATCTAGGTAGCTATTGCTGTCAAAATCATACAGATAGACACCCTTACCTCTAGATATGGGAATCAGTGGCATGTTAGACTCGTGATCTTTCATCTGTGAACATGGATGGAATATGTATCTCAAATCTTCGTCTATCATCTTGTTGTTATTCATCTCATCACCTCTCATGATTGGTTATGGCATTATACTAATAAAACTATACTTTTGCTATAATCACTCTTAACTTATTTTAAAGGTAAAAAATTGACAGATGAAATAAAATTGGCTCTTTTTATCTCTGTACTCGTTGTAGTGATACTCCAACTGATAATATTTTGGGGGAGTTCAGAGTATAAAGTAAAAAAAATAACTAAACCAGAAGAGAAGCTAGAAGAGGTAAAAAATATTCTCATATCCAAGAGAATAACAGCAAAAAATGAGATAGATATAGAGAGAGCCAAGATGCTCTTGTCTGCTTTGTCAGATATATCTAGGGATATCACAGAGTATATGATCGACACAGAGACAAAAATGTATAAAGAACAAGTTTTAACGCACACAAAGCAGTCAAAAACAAGTGAACAAGCAGTATCTGCTGAGATAGAATCTCACAAAGAGACTGTGGACGTTAGCCCTCTGCGCTAAGATATCACTCCACCACCCAAGAGTCTGTCTGCATCATAAAAGACTGCAAACTGACCTTTGGCAAGGCCATAGACTGGCTCTTTAAGCTCTACTATTCCACAACCGTTACCATCTAATTTCACGGAGGCTTTTATAGATAATGTACGATAACGCACCTTTACTTCACACTCGAATTTTTCTAACTCTTCAAAGAGATTAATATTGCTAATGCTAAATCTACTCTCTGACAACTCCTCTTTTTTGCCTACTATAATCTCGTTAGAACCAGGATTTGTCGAAAGGACAAAATGTGGATCATGAGCACCATCGACCGTGAAACCACGACGCTTGCCTATGGTATAGTGCATGTAGCCTTTGTGCTTGCCTACAATTTTGCCATCGGTATCGAGCACATCACCTTCTAGGTCTATATCCATATGTTTTGAAAGTATATCAGTGTACAGATTTGGAACAAAGCAAATCTCACTGCTCTCTTTTTGAGTCGCAAACTCTTTTAGTGGCTCAATCTTCGCAGCGAACTCTTTGACATCGCTTTTTTGCCATTCGCCCAGAGGAAAGAGCAATCGAGGCAACACCTCCTTTTTTACTTCAGCCAAAAAATAGCTCTGATCTTTTGTCTCATCTAGAGCCTTATAGATAAATTTGCCATCCGTTCTAAGATAGTGCCCTGTGGCAACTTTGTCAATATTTAGAGAGTCAGCAAAATCAACCATTGCCCCAAATTTGATGTTACGATTGCACATCACGCATGGGTTGGGCGTGATGCCATCTTTGTAGCCTTTTATAAAATAGTCATAGACCTCTTTTTTAAACTCCGTGGTAAGGTCATGATAGTGCACCTCTATGTTGAGATATTGGGCAACTTTTTTTGCCTTGGCAAAGTTTTCTCTATGATACTCTTCATCGTCGTGTAGCCGCATATAGACACCAACCACTTCATATCCCTTGTTTTGCAACAAGACAGCGCTCACAGTAGAGTCGACACCTCCGCTCATGCCTAGCAACACTCTATTGGACACTAAAAAATCTCCTTTAACTCGAGTATGTACCCTCTCTCATTCCCAAGCATACTTGCCACTGCTATCTTGTTGGATTTGTGATACAGAATGATATTGTCATCCCCACCCAAGCCCAAGGATATCAAATTGCCAACTCTAAACTCTTCCCTTTTTAGAAAAGAGAATTTCGGCCATAGATTGATATATTTTGTCTCATTGATGCTACTTTTTGACATGTGCTCAGTGGCTTCGATGATGATTGCTTTGCTGTCATTATATACACCAAGTTTTGCCTGTCCTACTACTCTGTTTTTTTCTATGATGTATACCTCAGGCATACTCTTTTTCATAAAAAATAGATCCCCAGCCTTGAGACTCATGAGATCTTTTTTATTCATGCATACTGGTTCAAATGAGACATGAAGATACTCTTTGTTGTCGATATCTAGAATCAAATCCGACAAACCGCTCGCCTGAGTGCTAAACATCCAGTTCACTCATAAATCTGTCTAACAGTATATCTTTACTGGCTGCTTGCATATCATCTGGCACATTTTGACCACTTGACAGATAACTCGCTTTAATATCATTATCCAATAAAAAACCTACTATCTCTCCTATTTTTTTAGTCTCATCAAGCTTGGTCAAAATAACATTACTGATATCTAAAAACGAAAAGTGCTCATATATACTCTCTATATCCTCTCTCTTGGCGGTAGCAGATATCACCAGATGAGTCTGCACATCATAGGTCTCACTATTCTTTAAAAACTCTATAGTTCCCATGAGCCTATCTGTGTCATACGGAGATATACCAGCTGTATCTATCAAGACCACATCATAATCACTCATGCTAGCAAGCATATCTCCGAATTCGTTAGCGCTCTGAACCTTAATATGTGTCAACTGCATCATTTTGGCATACCTATCGAGCTGCTCATAGGCTCCTATCCTGAAGGAGTCGAGATTGATAAGCCCTACTTTAAGCGGTCTATCCATCAGCAGTGAGTATCTGGCTGCCAATTTAGCTATGGTAGTTGTCTTGCCAACTCCAGTCGAGCCAACAAGCATCATCATAAAAGGTCTACTTACATCTTCCTCTGTGATACTAATATTGCTACTAATTGCGCTAGTTATCTGCTCTAGTATCTTCTCTTCGCTACAGACGGCATCGCTACATCTAATCTCTTGTGTATGCTTATCGAACCATTCACTACTGATTCCATTTTTTATCATGATGTTTCTAACGTTGAAAAATGATTTATCAGGTGGAGGTGTCAATGGATAGGCTTGCATCTCAGTAGTACCCTCTGAAGTTTCACCGGAGGGTGCTACTGGCTCGAAATTTGAAGACTCTTGGATTGGAGCCTTTTGAATGATTGCATCTTTCATTAATTCCATTTTGCTTTTTAACTCTACAATCTCTTGGAGTAACTCCTCCTCTTCGTCTACGCCTATGGACTCCATGTACTGCTCTTTTGGCACAGCTATAGTAATCTTGGACACTAAAGATCCCCCGGCCTCTTTGATCTGTTCAG
>CAYWGB010000141.1:0-3136 GCA_964457825.1 uncultured Campylobacterales bacterium
TTGAGGGGCTGGTGGGCGCAAGCCCGTGGAGGTTCAAATCCTCTCTGCCGCACCACACTCTCATAATCCCAGATTTTTTTAAACTTTATGGACAATCACTTAATCTTCATATTATTAAATATTCAATATAATACTTCAAATACTTATATTAAGGAATATTAAAATGAAAAAAATTATACCAACTCTTCTTGCGGCAAGCTCGTGCATATTTGCTTCATTTGGACAAGTGGGAGTAGGATACTCTAGTGGTGGTGAAGATAGCAGTTATGTAACGGGATTCGGTTCATTAAGAGTAATAGGAAATATAAATATGCAACTCGAATATACCAAAAATATATCTACTGATAATATTTTCTCTACTGAAGATATTAGTAGATATGGCCTATTTGCTACTTATAATCTACCTATTACTAAAACGTTGTCGATTACGCCTAAAATCGGCATGACAAAGACAGATGGAAAATTTGAGATCAAAGAAACTTTAGCAAAAGTTACAGATAGTTCGACAAAATTCTCCTATGGAGTTGATGCAAACTTTAGATTTAGTAGTGTAATGTCGGCGTATGTTGGGTATGTGGATTACGGTAATGCATTAGATATCACCAATATAGATACTTCAAAAATAGATAATAAAAATTTCACGTTTGGTTTAAAATTGGATTTGTAAAAAAGTATAATATTTCAAGATGCATTCAAGAGAGATGCATCATGTAGAGTCTTGGAATTAGTTTCTGATTCCAAGCGCCTCTTTGATTGCCACATATCTTGTGTAGTCAGTTTTATGCAGATATCTCATCAGTCTTCTTCTTTGGCCTACTAGTTTGAGTAGTCCAAGTCTAGAAGAGTGGTCTTTCTTATTGATTTTCAAGTGCTCAGTGAGATAAATTATCCTCTCAGTTAATAGTGCTACTTGCACCTCTGTTGAACCTGTATCGTTCGCATCTTTTCCGTATTTAGCGATTATCTCTTGTTTTTTCGCCGAATCCAAAGCCATGTTGACCTCCTGATTGGTATTTTATTTGAAGTGCAATCATATCATATAAAACTAAATCTAAGCCAATAAAGCGCACTTTGTCTATATTCAGATATAATTTCACCTATTAATTATCAGGAGAAACTTTATGAAAAAAATTCTTATACCTATAGTGCTCTTAGCGGCACTTTGGCTCGGATCTACGGCTTATATAGGTTCACAGGCTGAACCAGAGCTTCAAAACTTCATCTCCAAGATGAATAAAAGAACACAAAGTAGTGGATTCAAGTATGTAGCCACGACAACAAAGAGCTCTTTTTTTGGCTCAGATGTGCAGCTCAAACTAGAGCCGACAAATGAAGCGATGAAGAAACTTTTTGATACATCCAAACTAGAGATACCTATGCATATCTCTTATGGACCGGTGTTGTTTGGTGGCAAACCAGTATTGGGTCTAGCAAATGCCCATTATGATATCTCACTAAAAGAGTACCTGCCAACTTTATCTCCAGATATAAAACTAGATGAGTTTGTTAGAGAGGGTGATATTAAATTAAGTCTTGATTTTAGAGTAGGGGTTGATAAAAACTTGCATGCAGTTGCAGATTCTGAGCCATTTACACTTTTTGCAGCCGATTCAATGGAGAGCAAAATAAGTAAAATGCATGGTGAATCAAACGTTGACATGGATACACTTGTAGGTAATGGTAGTTTTGAGATTCCATCTATTGTTGTGGCAGTTGAATCCCAAGACTCAAACAAGTCGGAAAATTTCGAACTACTCAACACTAAAGCGACATGGAATGTGACAGAGATTATCGATGATTTTATCAGTCTTGGTAGAGTCAATATAGGTAGTGAAAAATTTAATATATATGAAGATGACAAGTTGGTTACGTCCATTATTCCATCTTCTTTTATGATAGTTAAACGTGACGGCAACAACACAATAGGAGTCTCTGCACAGATAAACTACAAGCACGTTAGTGGCAAATATTTGACACCAGATATTCCACTAGAGAATGTTCAAATAGGGTATGAAGTTGGTGGTATGGGCATAGAGGGACTCAATCAAGGTATCGTGATGATTCAAAAGATACAAGAAGCACAAAACAAAATGTTGGTACAACTTAGTGCGAAGAACAATGACCCTGATGCTTTTGAAAAAGCCATGAGTGATATGGAAGCCAGCATGCCAAAAGAAAATGAGATTCTGACACTAGTTAATAACCTTTTGCTAAAAGATAAAACCTATATATCACTCTCAAGTAAAATGGATACCAATCAGAGTCAAGATAATAGCGCGCAGGCCAAGGTGCTACTAGTCAAGGATATCCCAGCTGCTACTCTTGATGAGCTAAAAGCAACACTCGCTGACAAGACAAAGCTACTGGAGATGATAGCACTAGATGCTGACATCTCACTACAAGAGCAATTTTTAAAAGATATAGATAAAAGCGGTATGCTAGTAGGGCAATTAGATAAAGCACTTAATGAAGGTTTTGTACTCAAGAATGCAGATCGATATGTAACAAAAATAGAGTATAAGCCAAATAGTCTCATGATCAACAATAAGGATAACCCGCAGATATTAATGATGATAAAGATGATGATCGGAGCGATATGAAAATAGACTCGCTTGAGATAATTATAAAGGATATGAATGTTACTAACAAGAGCAAGTGAGTATGCCCTGCTGGCACTTAATGAGATCAAGAACTCATCAGAGCCTCTAGGTGCAAATAAATTAGCAGAGGATTTGAATATCCCAAAGAGCTTTTTAGCAAAGATATTGCAAAACCTTGCTCGTGCCTCAGTACTAGAGTCGAAAAAAGGAGCATTTGGTGGCTTTGTTTTGGTAAAAGATCCCTCTCAAATACCTATATCTAGTGTTTTAGAGGCAGCAGAAGGTAAAATACCACATGTTTTTGATTGTGCTCAGGATCCAGGTAAATGTCCCAATGGTGAGGTTGGCGTATGTGTAGTTTCACCATTTCTTGCGAGTTTTCAGCAGCACCTAGAGAATTTTTTGGTTGACTTGACATTAGAAGAGGTATTAAATGGTTAAACTGTATCATCTGTCACATATAGATTTAGATGGTTATGGGTGCCAATACCTTACATCTAAACTGTTTGATAACGCCTTGTACTATAATGCCAATT
>CAYWGB010000142.1:0-3133 GCA_964457825.1 uncultured Campylobacterales bacterium
GCTGCTATCATTTAGTGTTGTTAACATATCTTGGGTATCCCTCTCGTCAGAAATCTGCACATATGCTTGCAAGTACTCTTTGAACATTTTTTTATCTTGACCATTTAGTATATGGTCTTTGAAAAATGACTGTATATCCATACTCTTTTGGATTATGAAGTCCAATTCATTTTTGGTCTGCTTGTCTGGGTTTGCTATATTTAAATTATCGGCCAACATATGAACCAACTTTGCTTTTACGTTTTGATTGCCCAAATCATCATAGATACCTAATAATTCATCTGTGAGTTCTATGGGCAATAAAGTAGCTAGTGAATCCAGAAGATATTCACTCTTGGGGGATTCAAAACCCACTTTACTTAATATATCCCACAGTCCATATATTTTTTCGTTACGGGTCACATTGCCATCCATAAGTAACGCATTCATTGCTTTGTCTAGAGCTTTTAAATCTGGGCGCTTTTTTGAAATCAGTTTTTTTATATTTTGCAAATATTCAGAGGCTAGGCTAGCTTGAGCATTTGGTGTGATACTTTTATTGTTATCTTTCTTAAAGGAGATGGCGTAGAAATTTACATCCGAGTTGGCAACTTGTACGGTATCAATAAGCTTTTGGTCGCCCACTTGAAAGCTTGAAATTTTAGGTGCATTGACTGAAGAGTCAGATTTTTGTTCTGTTGTTGCGACTACATAGGACGGCATCTTTTTTCCCGTCCAGATGTATATCACTGCAAAAACAGCAATGAATGATAATATCAGTATGTAGCTGTTTCTATTCAAACCAGTATAACTTATTATCTCTGGTGTGGCATTGCTTTATATACACGATTTGGTGTGGTTGCCCATCTATCGTGCTTTATTATCTTTTGTCCGGTACCTTTTAGGTATGTGTAGTAGATAAATGAGTCACAGCGAAACTTAGCTCTCTGTTTTGTCCATTTTTTATACCAGCCTTTTCTCCAGCTCCATCTCCATTTTTTAACCCACTTTCCCTCTGTGTAATATGGAGAGTATGTGTATGATGGGCTATATGGAATCTGCTGATATCCAGCTGCCAATACCTTATAGTGCTGGCTTGAAGTTCCTATACCGTATCTAGTCCCCCAGTAGTGGCCAGTACCAGTCATGCTAGATACACTATTTTCATGGATTGATGGGTGCGCATTCGTAACCTCCAATATCTTATTCTTGCTGGAGTTATACAGAGCAACATGTCCAAAAACAGTATACCATTTAGAGCCACCATCAGCATTGATGGATCGTGCGATAACATCAGCCATATCTTTTGGACTTCTATCACCAGCTATACCATAGCCAAATGCTAGAGCAAGCAAAAGAGATATTTTAATTATTGTTTTCATTTTTTTCCTTTAGTAGTTTGTTCGCTTTATTATACACAATAACAAGTTAAATACACCATATTAAGATTAATGACTTTGACTAAAAAACTCATCGATAAGTTCTCTCATTTGATTGATGTCCGTGACTGTATTGATATTGTTTCTAAATTCACCAGCTTTTGGATAGCCTACTTTGGAATAAGAGTGTAAATTTTTGCGAAAAATTACTGCTCCATACTTACCATAATGATTGACCATCTGGTCAAAATGCTCCAAAACCACCTCTTTTATCAGCTTAGATGATACAAACTCTAGATTCTCTTTTAGCTGCTTAAATATCCATGGTTTCCCTATGGCAGCTCTACCTATCATCACACCATCGGCACCTGTGTGCTCCAGCACCCATTTGGCTTTGGATGCACTATCTATGTCACCATTGGCTATGACTGGGATAGATACACTTTGCTTAACTTCAGCTATAGCATCATAGTCAACTGGCGCTTTGTAACGCCCTGCTCTTGTGCGGCCATGAACAGCGATAAAGTCTGCACCTGATTCCTGACATACCCTTGCTATCTCTTGATGATTTTTTCCATCAAAACCCAACCGAAACTTGACTGACGTCTGAGATTTATTTGAGTACTTTTTGATTGTTTCAATTACCTTCGCCATCTGTGGCAAATCTGACAAGAGTGATGAGCCTTGCAGATTTTTAACCACTTTAGGAGCTGGGCAACCGCAATTTAAATCTATGATATCCACGTCGTCACGCTCATTGATAATCTCAACAGCCTCCCTGATGACATCTAGATTGGATCCTGCAATTTGCACCGAATATGGAGTTTCATTTGAGTTTTTTTCTAGCATTTTGAAGGTTTTTTGACTGTTGTGAACCAGTGCATTTGAGCTAATCATCTCGCTCACAGTCAAGTCGGCACCGAACTTTTTGGCAACTCCCCTAAAAGGCAGGTCAGTAAAGCCTGCGAGAGGAGCTAACGCGTATATGGGTTTAGAAAAATCAATCGCCATTGCATATCAAGTCTATATTTACCACATCAGCAATTCTGTATGATCTGTTATCTTTTTTTAGCTCATACAGTAGTCTGTAACTTTTGTATTTCTCTTCATCATTTTCTTCCAAAATTGCCTTTACAGCATCGAGCATCTCGTATTGAAACATTAGATAGATATATGCTTTTTCGGCATCATCATCTTTGGATGTGAACTTCTTGAAAAGTGCCAGGTTGTCATCTGGAGATAGCTTGTCCATCGTACTTTTGGCTATCCTCATGTAATCCTTGCATGTCATGCTCATATCTTTAGTGATTGCCTTTAGGTTATCTAACGTTAATCCTATCTCTTCATCATTGTCTACTCTATCAAGCAGAAGAGACAATTCATTTGTACCAAGTCTATTGCTATATTTTCGTAGTTTGTACATAGATTCAGTCTCTATCATTGATTGAAGAGATGCCTCCACTACACTGTCATCATACTTTGTGCTATTTGTCAAAATTGTCTCTGCGAATGTTGGTTTCTCTTTGATTCTGTTTATATTATTTTGTATTACCAATGGATTGTTTGTGCTCATGATTTTGTGAACTTTTTTTGCTTTAAGATCCACATACTTTCCGCTCTTGATCTCATTAATCCATTGAATTGTAGATACCAACTTATCAGATAGTCCTTTTGGTATAGTCGTATCAGCATCGATTGATGCAATACTCAAAATAGAAGCTGATGCCTTAATCTCCGGAATCGAATAGCTTCGTTTTTTTGGCTCATGTAGTAAA
>CAYWGB010000143.1:0-3113 GCA_964457825.1 uncultured Campylobacterales bacterium
CCCTCCTTGTGTATTTTGGGACGGGTAAAAAAAAGGCTGAGGGAGATTACCCTCAGCCAATTTACCCGCCCATTAAATACACAAGGAAAGTTCTACTACTACAAGCAAAATTATATCATAAAAAAAATAATTGGATAAAAACAATGATTGAAAAGATTATAGATTTCAGTGTCAAAAACCGTTTTCTTGTTTTGATGGCGACGCTTTTTATTGTAATAGGATCTATCTGGGCTATTCGCAATACACCGCTTGATGCCCTGCCTGATCTTTCACCGCCACAAGTGATCGTACAGGTAAAGTGGCGTGGTCAAAGCCCAAATATCATTGAAGATCAAGCTACCTATCCACTGATTACAAAGTTTCTTAGCATTGCAAACATCGAAACAGTACGCGGTTTTTCAACCTATGAGAATGCTCTGATTTATATAATCTTTAAAGATGGTACCGATCTATACTGGGGAAGAAGCCGTGTTCTTGAACAGTTGGCGGCAATCCAAAGTACCTTACCACAAGGCGTGGAAATTTCGCTTGGACCAGATACCTCCGGTGTTGGCTGGATCTATGAGTATGCACTGGTCTCTAAGAGTAAAAATTTAGCCCAACTGCGTACTCTGCAAGACTACACCATTAAATATGCCCTGATGAGTGTCGATGGAGTAAGCGATGTTGCAACTATTGGCGGCTTTGTACCAACGTGGCAGGTAACTGTAAGCAACGATGCTTTAGTACGTTACAACCTCTCTATAAACGACATTGTTCATACACTAAAAGCAAACAACAACGATACAGGCGGACGTATTGTCATCCAAAACGGCTATGAGTGGATGGTTCAAGCTCGTGGCTATCTTAAAAATCTTGATGATATTAGAAATCTTGAAATTACTATGCGTGATGGCGTGCCTGTGACTATTGGCGATATTGCAAGAGTAGAAGTTGTTCCGGCACCTAGGCGAGGTATTGCTGATCTTAACGGAGAGGGTGAAGTGGTTGGCGGCATTGTAATGGTTCGTTACGGAGAAGGAGCCTTTCGTGTCATCCAAGATGTAAAAAAGAGGCTAAAAGAGATTAAACCCAAAGATGTTGAAATTGTTGAAACATATGATCGCAGTGGACTCATTGAAAAGGCGATAGACAATCTTAAAAAGACACTCTTTGAAGAGAGTCTAATCGTTATAGTTGTCATAGCTCTCTTTTTGATGCATTTACGCAGTTCACTCATTGTTCTTATCATCTTGCCACTGACAATAGGTATGACATTTTTATTGATGAAGATGTTTGGTATCGGTAGTAATATCATGAGTCTTGGCGGTATTGCCATTGCTATTGGTGCAATGGTTGATGCCTCTATTGTAATGATAGAAAATGCCCACAAAGAGATAGAGAAGAAAGAAAAGGTTGACAATAAGCAGAGGTTGGCTATAATAATCAGAGCCTGCAAAAAGGTTGGTCGTCCCATCTTTTTTGCTTTAGTGCTTGTAGTAGTATCATTTTTACCTATTTTTGCCCTTTCAGGTCAGGAAGGATTACTCTTTACCCCACTTGCATTTACAAAAACATTTGCAATGACATCAGGTGCAATACTTGCCATTACTCTTGTACCTGTTTTAATGGTCTTTCTTTTACGCGGTCACATTCCAGATGAGAAGAAAAATCCGATAACACGCCTCTTTATCTGGCTCTACCATCCGCTTCTAACCATTGCACTAAAACTAAAATATATAGTAGTAGCAGGTGCTATTGCTCTGCTTCTTTGGATGGTGCCTATTTATGAGAAGATTAAATGGGAGTTTATGCCGATGTTGAATGAGCAGACACTAATGTATATGCCTGTCACCCCTTACGGCATAAGTGTCGATCTTAGCAAAGCACTTACCCAAAAAACAGATAAGATCATAAAAAGCTTTCCTGAAGTAAAGACAGTCTTTGGTAAAGGTGGACGTGCCGATACGGCAACCGACCCAGCACCTCTTGGAATGTTGGAAACCATCATAACCTTTAAACCTCAAAGTGAATGGCGTGAAGGTATGACTTACGAAAAACTTCAACAAGAGCTTGAAGATGCTTTGCATTTACCAGGTCTTGTCAACTCCTGGACATACCCAATACGCGGAAGAATCGATATGCTTTTAAGTGGTATACGAACGCCACTTGGCATAAAGCTGTATGGTGACGATTTAACAACTTTGCAAACTATCGGATCTAATATTGAGGAAAAATTAAGAAGACTGGATGAGACAATGTCTGTCTTTGCGGACAAGAACGATGCAGGCTGCTACATAGATATAAAGATCAATGAAACTGCATTAGCGCGATATGGCGTTACAAAAGATGAAATCTTGACACTTACCTCGGCAAGCTTAGGCGGTAAACCGGTAACTACAATGATAAAAGGTTTAGAGCGTTACCCTATCGCTGTTCGATTTGAAGAAGAGGATCGTAATACTATTGAAGCTATACGCAATATTCAGGTAAAAACAAAACTTGGATTTGTACCACTCTCTACTCTAGCACTCATAGAATACAAAGAGAGTAGCTCAGTCATCAAAACTGAAATGGGCAAACCAGTTACTTTTATCTATATCACTCCAAAAAGTGGCATAACTGCTACTGAATATAGAGCTAAAGCAAAAGAGGTATTAAAAGATCTAGAGTTACCAACCGGTTACTACATAGAGTGGGCAGGACAATCAGAGTTTTTAGATAGTGCCATGAAAAGGATTGCTTGGATAGCTCCAACAGTTCTACTGGTGATTTTGGTACTAATCTTTCTTGCTCTCAAAAAGCTTGCAGAGACACTCATTGTCTTTTTCACCCTCCCTTTTGCACTACTGGGAGGTTTGATCTATATCGATTGGCTGGGTTTCAATATGAGTATTGCTGTAATAGTTGGTTTTTTGGCACTGCTTGGAATTGCCGCTGAAACAGCCATTGTGATGATTCTCTATCTGCAAGAGAGTATTGAGGAGACAAAAGAGCACTATGGAGTTTTGAATAGAGAGTTACTTAAAATGGCTATATTTGAAGGTGCAGTACAGAGAGTACGTCCAAAACTGATGATTCTCTTTGCTATTTTGGCAGGTTTGCTACCAATTATGTATAGTTCAGGCGCGGGT
>CAYWGB010000144.1:0-3106 GCA_964457825.1 uncultured Campylobacterales bacterium
CAAGAAAGGAAGTATATGGCACGAGTAGTAGTAATGGGTGGCGGTGTTTCAGGACACACAGCCGCTACATTTGCAAAAAAATGGCTAGGAAAAGATCATGAGGTTGTAGTGGTTACTCCAAATGCCAACTGGAACTGGATACCATCAAATATCTGGGTCGGAGTTGGTCAAATGAAAAAAGAGGATGTTATTTTCCCATTGGCTCCGGTATATAGCAAAGCAGGAATTGATTATCGACAAGCAAAGGCTGTCTCTATTCATCCAAATGGTGGTGACAATAATGATGGCGCGTATATTACGATAGAGTACACAAGCGAAGATAAGTCAGGAGAGACTGAAGAGTTGACTTATGACTATCTTATCAATGCTACGGGTCCTAAATTAAACTTCGATGCAACACCAGGACTAGGTGATGGCAATGGGCAGCTTGGTGAGCATACTGTCTCTGTCTGTACTGCTGATCATGCTGTACATGCAAATGAAGAGCTAAAAGAGATTTTTGAAAAAGCGAAAACAGAAAAACAGAAAATACTTGTAGGTACAGGACATGGTATGTGTACATGTCAAGGTGCTGCATTTGAATATATTTTCAATATCGAGCATGAAGCGAACAAAGCGGGCGTTAGAGATAATCTTGATATCAAGTGGATCTCTAACGAATCTTTCTTGGGCGACTTCGGTATGGGTGGACTTCACATGAAGGTTGGCGGATATGCAGTAAGCTCCAAAATATTTGCAGAGTCATTGTTTACTGAGAGAAATGTTCCTTGGATTTTGGGAGCACACGTTAACAAAGTAGAAGCCGGAAAAGTACACTATGAGCAATTAGACGGAACAATGGGGGAAGAGGAGTTTGATTTTGCTATGCTTATCCCTCCATTTGCAGGTGTTGGTCTAAAGGCTTATGACAAAGATGGTTCAGATATGACAGATAAGATATTTGCTCCAAATGGATTTATGAAAGTAGATGCAGATTATACACCAAAACCTTACGACGAGTGGGTTGCAGCTGATTGGCCTCGTAACTACCAAAATCCGGACTTTAGCAACATGTTTGCTTGTGGTATCGCATTTGCACCACCACATATCATATCTAAGCCTATGAGTTCTCCAAATGGAACTCCAATCAATCCTACACCTCCTAGAACTGGTATGCCTTCTGGTATCATCGGTAAAGCAGTTGCACACTCTGTAACTGACTTGATCAAAAAAGGTGAGAGTGCTAAGCTTCATGAAGCTTCTATGGCAGAGATGGGCGCGGCTTGTGTTGCATCGGCTGGAAAAGGTGCTTTTGATGGAACAGCAGCGGCAATGACTGTTTATCCTGTTGTGCAAGATTACGAAACTTACCCAGGTACAGGTCGAGATACAAAATATACATTTGGTGAGATAGGACTAGCAGGACACTGGATTAAGCATATCTTACATCACCTATTTATATATAAAGCCAACCTCAAGCCAGGCTGGACGCTAATACCAGAATAATTAAAAGGAAAATAATATGAGAAAAGAAGAATTAAATTTTGCAAAAAACGACAGCTTTAATACCAGCATGGTTCCAGGCTGGTTTGCGAAAAAGATGAGAACTTGCGTTATATGGCAGTTTGTACGATTTTTGATCATCAATGTCAAAATGATAATCGTAGTAAGAAAAAGTCACTAAGCACTAAGTCGTCCGCTGGGACGACTATCCTATAGATTAAAGAGTACATATATGGTACAACCCCTAAAATACTACCCCGATGATAGCATCAATGTTTTGAGCGGCCCAATGCGTGGCAGAGGTGAAACTCTAGATAATATCCTAGAGGACATGATCGACACTATGAAGGCAAATTCTTTGAATGCATTGAGTGCCATACAGATAGGTTATCCATATCAGGTCATGATTATAAAAACTGATGAGAACTACAAAGAGTACCTAAACCCTCGCATGATCAACAATTCTGATCCATTTGATAGCATAGAGCGCAGTGTCTATTTTAAAGATTTTGATTTTACCGTTACGAGATACAAAAATATAAGTATAGTCTATGAGACTAAAGATGGAGATAGCAAGGTAGAAAAAATTACAGATAGTAAAAAGTCAGCTACATTTCAAAGGAAGCTAGACTATCTATTTAATGCTTCATTACTAGATAGACAAAAGCCAGCACAGAGAGAAGAGGCAGTTTTGGCACTCGCAGGTAAAGGTATGATGCCTGACAATAGTGATGCTTTTTGTCCTACGGAGAGCAAGAGAGAGTATTTTGTCAGTGTGGCAGATAAGTTACTGTTTTTTATGGGTGTATCTCTATTATTACCATTTTTTGGTATAGAAGGGAGCACATTGAGTGGCTGGTATACTTACGATAAGTTTGCTTTTGCTGGAGTTATTCTTTTGATGATTGGATTTTTTGTATATGCATGGTACGAAGCCAAAAAGTTCAAACAATGCACCAGTTGTCAAGTGGGAAATAATATAGGTGTGGTAATTAAAAGATTAACTCTAAATATTGTACTAGGCATAGCAGGTTATTTTATGCTTGGATAAATTCACCCATTTATTTGTTACTTTTTGTTAACTTTGCAAGTAATTGTTAACTCTTTGTACACTATAAGCCAATCATTCAAGAAATTATTACTATAATACAACTCATTTATCTTAAAAACAGGGAATTAATCATGAAAAAAATGATAATCAGTACAATGTTGTTTGTTGCATTCACATTAGGTGCTAGTGCATCGAAAAAGATTGTTGTGAATTTGTCTACACAGACTGCAACTGCATATGAAAATGGCAATGAAGTCTTTAGTGGCCGCATATCATCAGGTACTGCAAAGAGACCCACACCTACAGGAAACTTTAGAGTACTGGAAAAAGATAAGCGTCACGTTTCAAGCAGTTGGCCTAAGCCAAACGGTGGAGCCAAGATGCATTATATGTTACGATTGACTAATTATGGCATAGCAATGCATCTGGGCTATGTGCCGAATTATCCTGCGTCTCATGGATGTGTTCGAATGGAAAATGGTTTTGCTCAAAGAATGTATTCTTGGGCTAGGGTAGGGACAAGAGTAAAAGTGATTGGGCACGGTAGAAGACAAGCACGCAGATCCACACATG
>CAYWGB010000145.1:0-3085 GCA_964457825.1 uncultured Campylobacterales bacterium
ATCGGTTTGCGGTACCGAAGGTCACAGGTTCGAATCCTGTTGGGTGTACCACACTAATCTCTCTTCTTTAATAGATTCATCTTTTTAAATAATTTTAATGCTTGAGTATTGCATATAAATGAATTATTGTATGGATGCTCCAAAACAATCATATCAAATTCTTGTATTGCCCTTAGCGTTTGCAACTCTTTTGCATGTGCGCCAAAAAGTATAAGAGTTGGCGATATCCCTTTTAGTTGCTTCAACATACTCTCCAAAAATGATTGCCATATCTTGATATGTTTTTTTGACTCTGTTTTGGATGCAAAGATTAACGCCGTATTAAGGAGTAGAACACCCTCTCTTTCAAAATTTTCTCTTAGCTCTATCATAGTCTCAATATAATCGCTTTTATCAACAGCAAGTATTGCATCTTGTGCTAGGTTGTCGCATTGCAATCTACCATCAGCCACTAATGCCATTTTTATAAAATTTCTTAGACTTGTTGCTTTGTTTACTGCTTTACTAAGACCAGTGATAGAAAATATATTATCCACTGCACCATCGATAAAGGCATATCCTGTAGCACTCTCTCTTCTAGGGTATGGGTCTTGACCAAACAGAATATACTTCACATTGCTTGTTGATAGGTTGGAAAAAGCTTGAAACACAGTCTCTTTTGCGGGAAAGTACTCCTCAGAAGTTTCTAGAAAAGATATATACTCATTGGGCAAAGCAGCAAGGGCATTGCGTAAAATAGTTTCCCAACTGGAGTCTATATTTGTCAACATCTCTATATAGTGTCAATCGCTATGCAGAATAGATATGCAAAACCAAGATATCCGTTGACTGTAAAAAATGCCTTGTCTATTTTTGTAAAATCTTTACTGACAATGTAGTGCTCATATGACAATGCTACAAGACTTATGCCCACTGCTATCCACGCCCATGCTTTGCCATTGGCTTCATATGTAAACATCGCCCATAGCATCACACAGAATAGATGAAAAAATCTCGCAATCCACATGCTCTTTTGTGCTCCAAACCTAGACGGTATAGAGTGTAAACCATGCGATTTGTCAAACTCCATATCTTGCAAAGAGTACAGCAGATCAAATCCCGCGACCCAAAAAACAACACCTGCTGATAGATATAGTGACCATATAGGTATCGTCCCATTTACTGCTACCACACCTGCAATAGGTGCCAAACCAAGACTCACTCCAAGCACAAGGTGTGCCATAGCGCTAAATCTTTTAAACAATGTATAGCCAGCCAAAATCAAAAGGATCGGAGTAGCAAGCTTGAATGCCAATGGATTAATTAAGTAGGCAATAAAGAGAAAAATAAGGGCATTAATGAGTGTAAATAGTAAAACTTGAGTAGGTTTTAATCTACCATCCACAGATGGCCTAGAGGCCGTCCTAGGATTAATAGCATCTACATCTCTATCCAAGTACCTGTTTACGCCCATGGCAAAATTTCTTGCACTAACGGCTGCTGCTAACCCCAGGAGAAACAATCTCCATCCAAACCACCCATCACTCGCTACAATCATTGCGATAAAAATAAAAGGCAATGAGAACACTGAGTGTTTAAACATGACCAATTCAGAGAAGTCTGCTAATGTTTTTTTAAACATACTACTTCTTAAGGGTGTCGTATTTTAAGTCTACTATTGAGTGACCAAGCAACAATCAACACAAGTACGCCAATCAGATAACCATTGGCAATAATTCCATATGCATTTAAAAGATAGAGTATCCACAGCAGTATGGCCCCCATAGGCGTGGGCACACCTTCGAAATATTTTGATACCTCTCCCGCATCTGATTTGAGATTAAATTCAATCAATCTCCTCAAACCACTGATTATGTACCATATAAATATAGCTCCTAAAATAAGTTCGGCAAACGATGATGGATGACTATGATATCTAACTGAATAAAAAAGTAAAAAAGCTGGCATAACAACAAAAGATAAAAAATCTGCAAAACTATCTAGTTGCACTCCATACTCAGTAGAGAGATTATACTTTCTTGCCAGCTTACCATCCAATATATCAAAACCGCCAGCAATCCATGCCAATATAATAGCTGTGATGAAATTACCGCCAACTATAAAATATATAGCCAAAATTCCCGCTGTGATATTTAGGTATGTCACTATATTTGCAATATTGAAACGGTTGTGTTTATCATATAAATTCATTCTTTACCTTTGGCGCTTAGTTTTAAATATTTATGATTTTACCCTCTTAGGACTTAAAGCACTATCTTGATATGATTCTCTCATGAGACAAATAGCTATCATTGGACCCACAGCATCGGGCAAGACATCACTATGTTTATCTTTAGCACAAAAATTAGATGCGGAGATATTGTCACTCGATTCTCTTGCTATTTACAAAGAGATTGACATTGCATCTGCCAAGCCAAATTCAAAACAACTCTCCAGTGTGATACACCACGGAATAGACGTTTTAATGCCAAATGAGGCTTTTGATGTCACCATGTATATCGAGTTATACAATCAAGTTTACAACAGTTGTCTCTCGCGCGATAAAAACCTGATTATCGTCGGAGGTAGTAGTTTTTATCTCAAGGCATTGATTGACGGTGTAAGTCAACTGCCTCACATTGACAACAGTACGAGAAAAAAAACAAAACAGGCTATGCAAGACCTTGGCAATGCGCATGATTTTCTAGCAAAGCTAGATCCTGCATACATGTCACGCATAAAGAGAAATGATACATACCGTATCGAGAAAGTATTAAATATCTACCATCAAACAAACCTCTCTCCAACAGACTATTTCGCATTGCATAAGCCAAAAACAGTTATCACTGATCCAATAGATATTTATGAGATAAAAATTGACAAAGCAGAGCTAGATCAAAATATTTATATTCGAACTAAACAGATGATTAGTGATGGGATTATTGATGAAGTTGCTATACTTGAAAAAAAATACACAAGAGCACCAAATAGCATGAAGTCAATAGGTATCAAAGAGACACTTGATTTTTTAGATGGTGTTTACAGCCAACATCAACTACTTGACAAAATAGCTACAAATACAAGACGTCTTGCCAAGAGGCAAGTA
>CAYWGB010000146.1:0-3007 GCA_964457825.1 uncultured Campylobacterales bacterium
AACTAGAGAAACTATATGTAAAAGTACACAAAGATGGACTCACCATAGTCGCCTTAATGATATATTTTAACGAACGCAATCTAGCAAAAGTCAGTATCGCCATAGGTAAAGGGAAAAAACTACATGATAAAAGGGCTGACATGAAAGCAAAGACATTGGACAGAGAAGCTAAGCAAGCGATAAAAAGATACGATTAATCGCCTCTGAGCAGTAGTTTTATCTTTTTATATAATCTCTTAAATTGGACAGCAATATCACTCTCGCCAACAAATAGTTGGTTCTTATAGAGCTTAACTCTTGATTTAATCTCAGATATAGATTTTTTAACATCTTGGTAGATTCGTGTATGCTTTATCCAATCAAAAGCAGAGATGATTTTCCCATACAACCATCTGAACCATTCAAACGAAAGTAGATGCTCCTTGGTTACGCCAAAGAGCCAAAATGTAAACGCAGCTATTGGTATTTTACTCATATAGATAGAGATTGCCAATAGCACATCACCTTTAAAGAGTAGCAAACCAGCGTAGATACCAGCTATCTCAACCATGGCAAACAGCATAACAAAGATGACAAGTATAATGTACCTATTGGTATGCTCTAGCTTTTTTTGTAGAGTTTGTAGAACCTCTAGCTTGGAGATATAGTCATATATTGGTTTTGCAAACACATCCCAAATGAGCTCTTCGAATATGACAAACATCATAACCAAAAATATCTGGATCACGAGTACAATTTTGGTGTATATTGGATTTAAAAAATTCATATATTACCTCTAAGGAAGTCTATCTAAAAGTGATAAATTATGGAAGTTGCAGAGAGCATGTAGCTTCTGCATGGGAGGAGGATTACTTTCTTCTAAGCTCTTTGATACGAGCAGCCTTACCTTTTCTATCTCTAAGGTAGAATAGTTTAGCTCTTCTAACACGACCTCTTCTAAGTACTTCGATACTCTCGATGCTATCTGAATATAGAGGGAATATTCTCTCTACACCTACGCTGTTAGCACCTATTTTTCTAACATTAAATGTCTTGCCTGTACCTTCACCTCTGATAGAGATACATAGACCTTCATAGTTTTGAACTCTCTCTTTGTTGCCTTCTGTGATTCTAACAGCAACACGAAGGGTATCCCCTGCTCTAAACTCAGGTGCACTTTTGTTCTCTAGTTGTGCCTTTTCAAAATTCTCAATATATTTATTTTTCATCTTTTGCCTTTGATATTGCGTATAAGTCAGGTCTAAAATACTTTGTTTTACACAAAGCCATCTGCTTTTTTAAGTCTGCGATTTTACTATGATTACCCTTTGAAAACTCTGAAATCACGCTAATATCCTCATATATATCAGGTTTTGTGAAAGAAGGGGCTTCCAAAACTCCCTCTTCGAAGCTCTCGGTTACTAATGATCCACTATTTCCCAGAACACCTGGAAGATGCCTGCTAACAGCATCACAGATGACCATGGAGGCCAGTTCTCCTCCAGTCAATACATAGTCCCCTATAGAGAGTACTTCGTCTGCATATAGCTCTATAACGCGTTCATCTATCCCCTCATAGCGTCCACTTACAAAAACAATATGATTTTTTGTTGCTAAACGCTTGGAGTCGTTTTGATTAAATCTCTTGGCAGCTGGGGAGAGAAATACGATATGGGCATCAGGAGAGACATCTAATATGCTCTCTAGAGTATCACATAGTGGCTGTGGAGTCATCAGCATACCAGCGCCACCGCCTATCATGGGTTCATCTACCTTGTTGTGCTTGTTTGCTGTGAAGTCTCGAGGATTGGCATAATCTATCTGTATATGCTCGGACTCGATAGCCCTAGCCAATATGGACTGCTGGAAATAACCATCTATGATAGAAGGAAATAACGTAACGAAGGTATATCTCATCTAGCTTGCCTCTAATACACTCTTGGCATCTTTGACTATCACCTTTTTACTTGCGGTGTCAACTGAATGAATATATCTAGGGATATAGGGAAGTAAAAAATCCTTGGGGAGTCCCTGTTCTATCAAAGCAGGGTTGGTTGATATGGCCAGATAATCCAAATCAAGCATCCTATCTATGTCACTTATTTTACCCAATAGCTCACTATCCTGCACAACATCACAACCTATGATATCGAACCAGAAGTGCTCTCCATCTGCTAACTCACAGTGATTCTTGGTCTGCTCAAGAGTGGAGTAAATCTTTACATTTGTAAGCTTTTTGGCAGCATCTATGCCAGAATATCCAACAAATTGAATGATGTTTCGAGATGGATTAAAAGATAGTATTTGAAGCTCTCCCCTATCAGTCGTAAGAGTAGCGCCTGCTTTGAATTGATCAGGAAAATCTGTATGTAAATTTAGTTTTAGGTCACCAAATAGTCCGATGGTACGACCTATTTGTGCTATGAGGAATCTGTCTTGGTTTTTATCCATTTAAGCTGCTGCTTTGATATTGATTTTGTAGCCTTTATCACCTTTTGCTTTGCATCCGGATATGACTACTTTTATCGCATTTACCATTTTTCCCTCTTTGCCTATGAGCTTTCCTAAGTCAGAGGCATCAGCATATATGGTAATCTCATCTGTTTGGTCATCTAGTGGCTCGCGTGTGACACTAAGCAACTCAGGATGGGAAACGATAAGTTTGGCATATGTTAGGATAAAATCCTCAGACATCTTATTTGCCGGCTAGTCTCTTGACTGTTGGGCTCATTTGTGCACCTACACTGATCCAGTAGTTTAATCTCTCTGTATCTAGTGTAAGCTCTTTATTTTCACTTACTGGGTTGTAGTGTCCTATAGACTCTATCCATCCACTATCTCTACGCTTTCTGCTGTCTGTTACTACGATTCTATAAAATGGTCTCTTTTTTCTACCCATTCTTGTAAGTCTAATTGTTGTCATGTTCTACCTTTTGTTTTATTTATGCGTTATATAAAAAGTCCTGACAACTGCCACTAATGATGCCAGCCCAGCGTTAAGCACTCATCAAGACTTTAGAGACGCGAT
>CAYWGB010000147.1:0-2949 GCA_964457825.1 uncultured Campylobacterales bacterium
TCGATAAACTCCCCTTGCCATGTAGAAAATACTATATGAGACACTATTTTTCCTCGTTACTTTGAGCTTCTTCTTCAGCTTTTTTTGCAGCCTCTTGCTCTTGTTGTGCCAGCATCTCCTGGTGGCGACTAATATTTTCTTCGACATCCTTTTGGCTAGGTTTTTTAACCACTATTGTCCAGTCTACTTCATTGAACTTCAAGGAGTTCATTAATTCATACCCCATCTCTCGAACCATATCAGCACTCTTTTGTATGGAGGAGAAATCTCCCACTTCAAACAAAAATATCCCAACCTCATCAACGCTCAAGTCTGTACGTGCTAGCTCACTCAATCTATCATAAAATTTGTCACCAAGGTGGCGTAAGTCATATCGTTTCATGTTATCTCCTATCTATCCACTTCGCCAAATACAATATTTGACGAACTAATCATTGTAACAACATCAGCTATATACGTTCCTGGTAAAATCTTTTGCAAGATTCCAGTATGGTAAAAGCTAGGAGCTCTACACTTTAATCTATAGGCATATGGCTCACCTTCTGACTTAATATAAAAACCAAGCTCTCCTTTTGGAGATTCGGTAGGTACGTAGACTTCACCTTTTGGCGGTCTCATCCCTTGGGTTACAAGTACAAAATGCTGCATCAAAGCATAATTTTGAGTCATTATCTCCTCTTTTGGAGCAGATATATATTCAGGTGCATGAGCCATCAATTGAGGTTCAGTATCTTCATACATCGGCATTAGCTGCCTAATAATCTTGATAGACTCTCTCATCTCATCAACATGAAGCATATATCTCCCGTAACTATCACATCTATCACTCACAGGTATATCAAAATCAAGCTCACCATACAACTCATATGGCTCCTCTTTTCTGATATCATATTTCACACCACTACCTCTAAGCATTGGGCCAGTACAACCCCAGCTCAACGCATCCTCTTTTGATATCACACCAACATCCTCTAAACGCATTTTCCAAATACGATTTTCTGTCAATAGTGCTTCATATGTGTGTTCTAGCTCATACTCAACCTTTGCACAAAATTTTTCTAATTCATCAATCCAACCATTTGGTAAATCAAGAGGTACGCCACCAATTCTTACAGCACTATGCGTAAGCCTTGCTCCGCAATAATCTTCCATTAAATCCATTGCATATTCACGCTCTCTAAATGCATATAAAAAGACCGACATGGCTCCTATATCAAGTGCATGAGTTGCTAAATAGAATAAGTGTGAAATTAATCTATTGAGTTCCAATAGCATAGTTCTAATAACTTGTGCTCGTCTAGGTGCTTCAATACCAAGCAGTTTCTCTACAGCTATTGCATAAGCATAGTTATTGGAGGTAGAGGCAATATAATCAAGTCTATCAGTTGTTGGCAAAAATTCATTATATGTCATGTTCTCTGCCATTTTTTCAATACCTCTATGTAGATATCCTATATCTGGATGAGCTTTTACCACCATCTCTCCATCAAGCTCAAGCATCAATCTTAACTGGCCATGCGCAGATGGATGCTGTGGACCAAAGTTGACAACCATATGGCTATCATCTCTCTCAAAATTTAGATTTTCAAAGAATGGTACTAATTTGTTTGGTTGTTGCATGAAAATCCTCCTATTTTCTCTCATCTAATTGCTTAGATTTTTTATTATAGTCAACGAATCCTGTCTTGCTGTATTCTATAGGCGTCTTAGTTTCACCACTGGATATATCTGCATCAAACGGCACTTCGTACCCAACTCTAGAAAACCTTTTAGTATCGTATCTGTCTATCATTGCTGGATCTCGATTTTCTGCTCCGATTACATCCCTGTTCTCTTTACCAAAAATTCTGTCAACCTCATACCATGAGGCAAATTCATCACCTTCTAATGGATAAGTCTTTAAGAGAGGATGCCCTTCCCAATCATCAGGCATCAGGATTCGTTTCAAATACGGGTGATTGTTGACATATATGCCAAACATATCATACATTTCTCTCTCTGCGAAATTTGCACTCTTATACAATGGCTCAACACTTTCTATTGCCATGCCTTCTGCCAACCTTGTGACAACCCTGACTCTTTTTGCAAGATCTAAATTCAACATCTGATAGAAAATCTCAAATTCTCCATCTTGATTCAGATAGTCAATAGCACTAATTTCAGAACACATAGCATATCCTGCTTCGTCTCTGAGTAACTCCAGTACTTTAACATTGTCTTCTGGCTTGATTAAAATTATCATCTGGCCAATTTCGATAAAAGAGTCGAGCACTGTTATCTTCTTGCCAAGAAGTTCAATCACCTCTGCAAAATGCTGATCTGCCGAAACATCTTCTCTGGGCACATGAGGAACAACTTTAAATCTATCGGTGTAGTAGGATTTTGCTTGGACATTTCCTTTTGGAGTATACTTTCTCATTTATAGCATCCTTAGGTCTTGTTTTTTATTCAAATTCATATTGGCAGATTCTCTTCTAATCTTTGTCTGCAGCATCATTACTGCATACTGTAAAGTTTCAGGTCTTGGTGCACAACCAGGCAGATATATATCTACTGGAACTATCCTGTCAACCCCTTGAACTGTTGAATAGGTGTTAAACATTCCACCAGTGTTTGCACAACTTCCCATCGAAATTACCCACTTTGGTTCTGGCATTTGGTCATATAATCTACGTGTAAACTCAGCATGTTTTTTAGATAATGTTCCTGCTAGTATCATAACATCTGACTGTCTAGGACTAGCTCTAAATATTGTTCCCATTCTATCAAAGTCATATCTGCTGTCCCCTGATGCCATCATCTCAATTGCACAACAAGCCAATCCATATGTCATTGGCCAAAGCGAATTGGATCGTCCCCAGTTTACTATCTTGTCTATTGTTGTTAGCGCGACAGGCAAACCTGCTGCAGATGCGTAATTTACTTGATCCTGTGCCATTCAAGTGCTCC
>CAYWGB010000148.1:0-2946 GCA_964457825.1 uncultured Campylobacterales bacterium
ACAATATCTCCCTTTGTCCTTTGTTGTTGGGGGCTGAGAGTACACCTTTTTGTTGCAGCTGCTCGATGATATTTGCTGACCTATTATAGCCAATTTGAAGTTTTCTCTGGAGATAAGATATGGATGTTTTATTGTCGGTCAATATTACATTTTTAGCCTCTTCATACAGTGAATCAAGCTCTATATCTTTATCACCAGCTTCATCTGTACTAACGCCTCCAGCCACCAAGTAGCTCTCGTCATATTCAGGGAGACGCTGCTCTTTAAGATACGCTACTACTGTATCTATCTCATCCTCACTATTCCAAGGAGCATGAATCCTCACTAGTCCAGTGGTGCCTGGAGGTGTAAAAAGTCCATCTCCACGACCCAGAAGACTCTCTGCTCCCATCTGATCTAGTATGACCTTAGAATCTATTCTTTGACCTACTCTATAACTAAGTCGTGAAGGGAGATTGGCTTTTATGAGTCCAGTAACTACATCCACGCTTGGACGCTGAGTAGCTACCACCAAGTGTATACCACATGCTCTTGATTTCTGAGCTAGCCTAGCGATAGAGAGCTCGACTTCTTTGCCACCATTCATCATCAGATCGGCCAGCTCATCAATCACAATAACAATATAAGGGAATAGCTCCACGCCCTCTTTTGAGGCTTTTTCATTATAGTTTTCGATATTTTTAGTGCGAGAATCCGCCATGAGCCTATATCTGCGCTCCATCTCTCCGACCATATTTGCCAGTGCAGCAATGGCTTTCATCGGCTCAGTTATAACTGGTGTTATTAGGTGCGGTATATCGTTATACATACTAAACTCTAGCATTTTGGGGTCTATAAGCATAAGCTTTAATTGGTCTGGATCATTTCTGTACAGCAAAGATAGTATCATTGCATTTATACCAACAGATTTACCAGAGCCTGTAGTTCCCGCTATGAGCAGATGTGGCAGTTTTTTTATATCTGTCACAAATGGTTTTCCGACTATATCCATACCCAATGCTACAGTCAGAGGCGAACTGGACTCTTTAAATATTTTGCTCTCGAGTATATCTCGTAAATATATAGTATCTATGTCTATATTTGGTATCTCTATACCTACGACATCGCGGCCTGGTATAGGTGCTTGTATACGAATAGTCTCTGCACTAAGTGCCATAGCCAAGTCATCTTGCAGCCCAAGTATTTTCGAGACTTTTACATTTGGGGCTGGCTTGAACTCAAAGGTGGTAACAAGCGGTCCGCTGTAGGTTCGAATAACATCTCCGTCTATTTTAAACTGCATTAGCTTAGATAACAAATCTTCTATTTTCTTATCGATCTCTGCTTCATTGATTTTCTTGGTTATTTTTGGAGCTTTTTGCAAAAACTCTATCTTTGGCAATTTAAAATTTTTAGGTTTAGCAACTTTGCCCTTATCTATCATCTCATCCATCAATTTAGAATTTTCCTCTAGCTCTTCTACGATGGATACATTTGTCTTTGATGATTTGGCTGTAGGCTTTTGTTTAGTTGTTTTTTGTTTTGTAGTTTTTCTTTTGACTGGAGGCTTAGGTTCGGGCCCAGACTCAACTTCATCGAAGTTTATTGACTCTTCGAGAGTATCAATGCCATCATCCAGCAAAACAGAGGCAGACTCTACGTCATCCAAGACATATGGCTCTTTTGTATCTGCTACATTGAGATTCATCTCTAGTATATCTGGATTTTTCATCTCATTTCGGAAATCAAATGGATTATGAAAGATTTTGGAAAGTTTGGATCGTTTTTTTGGCTCTTTTGCCTTGAGCTCTTGCGCGAGATGCTTCTCTTCTAATTTTCTCTCCAATGCCTCCCTTTTAGATTTATAGATTTCATCTTTGTAATGTTTTTGCTCTTGTGCCTTGGCTCTGTATAGTGCAAGTTTTTCTCTCATTCTATCCAAGCTATCGGCTAAACTATAATCCTCATCTACTGCCAAAACAAACGCCAAAAGAGCTGTCATAAGGCATAATAGCCATAGCCCTGCTTTTCCAATATATGGATAGAGTAACTTGTGCATAAATATACCTATGGTGCCGGTATGTGAACCACTAACCACAAGAGACTGTATGAAAATCATAGATATAAAAACAAGTATCCCTGCAAGAAAATATCTATACTCTTTTATCTCTTGTGGGTGTCTGTATAGTGCAAAGAGAGGAAAGAAGAGAATCAAAAAATCTACATATGCCAAATATCCAAATAGCTCTATATTTTTATTGCCTACAACGTTACCAATGTTTCCGACCATCTCAGTATCGTGAAAAACAGTCGAGAAGGCTCCAAAAAATAGTAAAATTACGACAATTATAATGCTTGCTTTCAAAAAGTCCCTTTGGTTTAATATTATTATTTTAAAATTCATATATTATAACATATCATCATTAATTCGCAGAAGCAATCGAGGAGTATATTGAGTGTTGGGTTGTATTAATTAGCTATATTTGTGATAGTACGCTTATTTAAAAGTAAAGAATAAGCACATCTACCAAGTAACCCTTCTTTTTAGTTTTAGCATCCTGGCATGGTCAAATCTTCTTTAGAATTATGCCTAGGGCAGACTTAAATACCTACTGATTTAACCCCATGCATAGAGTCGTTTATATCTTCATTCTTTTCCCTGTTGATTATTTTGCATTCTCTATGATTTGCTGACTAATTTTCTCTGTGCTGTACTCACTATCTGCATCCAATTCACCTACTAAATCGGAACGAATAAATATAGTTAGTCTTGCCAATGCATCAGAAACTGATATGGCATCTTCCTTGCTCACATCTCTATCTTTAGCTATCTTGTCATTAAAAACATTTAAAAAATTTCTATACTCTTTTAATACAGGTGGTGAAGCAAAAATAGCTAGTCTATGTGTATGAAAACTAAGCTTTGTAAGATCACTTTCACTGACTTCATCAAGCAGTATAATCTCT
>CAYWGB010000149.1:0-2939 GCA_964457825.1 uncultured Campylobacterales bacterium
ACAGGATGTGCAGTTCACAGTGCAATGAATCAACCTGATAAAAAAGATATTAGCGTTCTAGAAAGAGGAACGCCAAGATTTGAAGTTATTGCTGAGTTGGGAGAACCTGTTCATACTGATAAAACAGAGAATGGAAGAATTATTGATACATATTCATTTATTCAGGGATATAGCAAAGGTGTAAAAGCCACCAGAGCATTAGGACATGGATTACTGGATATAGCAACTTTTGGATTATGGGAAGTTATAGGTTCACCAACAGAAGCATTTGCGAATGCTCTAGGCACAATGAGTAAACAACTTTCAGTCTTTAGTGGAGTGCTAGATGTCGATCTTGAAAGTGCTCCTATAGGCAGAACATCAGATGCGAGTGAATTAAAACCATTTTTAGTTAGTGTTGATTCATTGGGTCTAGGAGCGAGAAGTTTCAACTCATTAGATAGATCAGGCATTAGATATCTAGGTGAATTGGTATTAATGAGTGATAGTGAGCTTAAGAATATTAAAAACCTAGGTAAAAAATCGTTAGATGAAATTGAAGAGTGCCTAGCAGAAAATGGATTTGGAAAAGACTATGATTTAGACAGTACAATTCGTCTGAATTTAGTGAAAAAAATAAAACAACTAAAGGAGTAGCCCATGAGACATAGACATGGATACCGCAAATTAAACAGAACAAGCGCTCATAGGGCAGCTATGCTTAAAAATATGGCTATTGCTCTTACGGAGCATGGTAAAATAGAAACAACAGCAGTCAAAGCAAAAGAGCTAAGAAGTTACTATGAAAAATTAATAACAAAAGCATCAGAGGGAGACTCTAATGCACATAGAGCTGTATTTGCTATGCTTCAGTGCAAAGTATCTACAAATAAACTGGTTAACGAAATAGCACCTAAATATGCTGACAGAAGTGGTGGATATACTCGTATAATCAAAACACGCATTCGCAAGGGTGACGCAACATCAATGGCGTTTATTGAGCTAGTTTAAGCTCAATATCACCTACTTACATAACTTTCGAATTTCAATATCATTTTATTATTATTATGAATCTGCCCCGAGAGAGGCATGAAAATATTTTACTTCTGAGTGGGTTTGGTTATCTTATTAAATTTTGGTAATTTTGTGACCTGTGCTTTTGTGAGAGATTTCCAGCTAATTTTGTTAAAATCACCAGTATAGACACTTGGGGTTCCCGTGGCTCCTAGTGTTTTTACGGCTTTGTTTGTATCGTCTAGTGATGATTTTATACTGGGGGAGTATTTGAAGTTTTGATCTTTTTTTGTCATGAGTGTTTTGTACTCAGTTGAGTTATGCAACATGACATCTTCCATACGTTTTTTCTTTTCGAGCCCATTCTTTCCTTGCATAATCCATTCTGTCATAGCAGGTGCCTCTTTATGAAACGAGAGAGGATAAAGTAAAACATGTACTGTATATTTATCAAGCTTTCCTTGTGCTTCTTTTTCAAATGTTTTACAGTATGGGCACTGGGGATCGGTTACAATATATAAATCTTCCTTGCCATTTCCATACGAGAAAGATATACCATTTTTTATTATTCCTATGCTTCTGTCAGTTTTTGGGAATATGCTTTTTTTGCCATTACTATCATAACGACTACCTATATAAATTGCTCCACTCTTTTTGTCCAAAAAAGCATTAACTTTTTTTACTCTGCCATTTTTTTTAACATTTAGCTCCAGAAAATAATATGAACCTTCATCTATACCATCAATAACTGTAATATTAGAACGATTCAATATCTTGACTGTAGATCCTAGTTCTTTTAGTTTTACTTCTGTGAGTGGCGTTGATGCTCCAAATGATAAGTTAGACATTAGTGTGCATGTTAGTGCAATTTTGATAATTGCTCTATAATTTTTCATTGTTATAACTCTATAATTTTTTAACGAATGCTGATATTATGTGAATTACTGTACCGTTGACACGACCTTGAATATGCTTGGGGTCTTCTGGTACCATGCGTATATTTTTGACAGTAGTTCCCTGTTTCGCAGTAAATCCAGCACCTTTAACTGGTAGGTCTTTGATGATGCTGACAGCATCACCTTCTACTAGAATAGTACCATTTGCATCTCTGACTGGTTCTGTATCATCACTTTCTAGGCTTTGAAGAGCCCATTCTTTCACATCATCCTCTAGATAGAGCATATCAAGCTGGTCTTGTGCTGCTAGTTTAGTTAGCAATCTGTATACAACAACTTGCACAGCAGGTTCTGTACTCCACATAGAGTCGTGCAAACAATTCCAGTGTTTAGCATTATTAGATGGATTATCCATCGATTTGTTGCAGGTATCACAGATGGTTATGGTTTCATCCTTCGGAGTTACTACATAAGATGTTAAGTCTTCAGTAGAGTTACATAGTTGACAATTATTCATTACGGTTCCTTGTGTATTGATACCGTATTTTATCTGATTAGTTTTAACACATAGAGTTAATTAGTTGTTAATTACCATCAATATGCTATACTGAAGACTAAAGCTTGGAGAGAGGAAGTGCGATGATAGTAATAATTAGAAAAATTATTTTATCGAGTGGATTGGCTTTGCTGTCTTTATGTAATATTTTATTTGCTAACGAACTGTATGGTCAGCAGAAAGAGTGGGGTGTAGGGTTTGTAGGTAGGTATGCTAGTGTTCCTTATGTAGCAGAAGACGATAGTGTTTCAGATATTATGCCAATGTTATATTACAATGATAAATATCTCTATTTGAATGGGCTTGAGTACGGGCTAAAAGCCTATGAGGATAAACGGTTTAGAGCCTCTTTGATTACGAAATTTAGATATGTGGATATGCCAAAAAATAAGCAAAACAAATATCTCGAGGATCCACTTGATGTGGGTATCCAGTTTAGATATAAAATAGATAGTGGTAGTTTTATAGACTCCGCAGTGATGAATGACCTAGGC
>CAYWGB010000150.1:0-2938 GCA_964457825.1 uncultured Campylobacterales bacterium
TGGCAAGGACTATGCCGCCTAAAAGCTCTATCTGTTTTTTTGTGGCAGATCCTATAGCTATTGATGGAATAGTTTGCCAGCGAGTATCTATCTCATTTGCTGTTACGACTGCTTGCTTGGATGTGAACATTAAGATATCTATATTTTCAAGCTCCAGCGTATCTGAGACTATATCAAAAGTTATCATCGGCATGGATATTGTATCGTCTCGTGGTGTAGGAGAAAGTAGATATATCCTTGGCTTAGCTTGCATCTGTGGTGGACTTGAAGAGTTGATTATTTATATGCTCATCATCAAAAGGATCATAGTGTGGGGTTATAATCCAGACTCTACTTTCATCGATAGCAGCTATTTTTTCTTCGATTCCATCAGAGATATCATGAGCTTGTATCAGCTCCATGTCTGGACGCAAGACCAGATGAAACTCTACAAAATTTCTGCTCCCATCTGTTCTAGTCTTTAGCCAATGATGTCCATTAACTTGCTCTTGTGACTCAATAATCTCATTTATTTTATCGATTACCTCAGGCTCCAAGGACTTGTCAAGGAGTATACCTACCCCCTGCTCTCCTATCTCATACGCAGAGTAGATGATATATATACCGATACCTAGTCCTAAAATAGCGTCTATGATACCAAAGCCACTAAACCAGACTAGAAACAGAGAGATCAACACTATGATATTGCTCCAGAGGTCAGTCTTGTAATGCAGAGCATCTGATTTAATGATTAAGCTGTTGGTTTTGTGGGCTATTTTGTTGAGATATACTACCAAGAAATAGGTAACCACAATAGATATGAGCATGACCACTATGGATGAACCCAACATCTGCACTGATGAATCATCCATGATCTTTCTTATCGCTTGGTAGATGATGAAGATACCTGAGGATATGATGACTGTGGCCTCTATCACAGCTGCTATAGCTTGGATTTTTCCTTTTGCGTATTGATACTCAGGAGTTGGTTTCTCTTCGGATATTTTGACCGCAAAATAGTTAAATATAGAAATTGCCATATCCAGCAATGAATCTACTGCTGAGGCCAATACTGCAATGGATCCACTGGCTATCCCTATAGCAAGCTTCAGTACCGTTAAAAGTGCGGCTACTATTGTGGCAACTACTGTTGCTTTTTTTTGTAGAGACATTCCTGTTAACCTATTGTGTTTGTGGTGATGTTATGATTGGCACATCCTGTCATACGATAAGTATGTGCCATATTTTTAATGAGAATAGTCACTGTTCACCCTTAATGCTAGAATTTATCTAATTGTAGCATAAGAGCTCACAATAGTGCAAGAATCTTAGAGGGTTCTCGCAGCAAGCGAAGCTATTCTCTTGGAGAATTCACTTTTATTATCTAGCTCTAATCCTTCTGAAAGCTTGGCAGAGTCCAAAAGTATCCAGCTAAGATCTTCAAAGAGTGCTTTATCGTCTAGCGTGTTGAGCTTTTGGATCATTTCATGCTCAGGATTTATCTCCATAATGAGTGGTACTTTTGGTATCTCTTGGCCCATCTGAGCAAACATAGCTGCCATGCCTGCCATAGGATCTGATGGGTCTTTAAGTACACATGATGGGCTAGTCGTTAGTCTAGATGTAGTTTTGACCTCTTTTACCTCATCTCCTAAAATCTCTTTAATCTTATCTGTAAGCTCTTTGAACTCTTTAGCCGTCTCCTCTTTTTTCTCATCACTCTCACTGCTTGGTGCGTCTATCGTAGTAATATCTTTAAGCGTCCACTCTTTGTATTGGCCTATCATAGGTGTCACGATACTATCCACTTCGCTGTCATCCAAAATCAATACTTCGGTATTATTATTTTTGTATGCCTCTAGCAGTGGTGAGTTGCGAAGTACGCCCTCATCATCACCGACGATGTAGTATATCTCTTTTTTCTCACTATCACCTCTGGAGATATACTCTTCTAGTGAGACCATGCCCTCTTCGACAGAGCTCTTGTATTTGACTATATCCAGCAATAGCTCTTTGTTCATCTGATCAGAGTAGATACCCTCTTTAATAAGCTTATTGTATTGAGTAGTAAATGTATCTGCCTCTTCACCTTTTAGTTTTTTAATCGCTTGGAGTATTTTTTTGACTGAGCCTTGCTTGATGTTGGCCAAAATTCTATTCTCTTGTAGTATCTCCCTAGAGACATTCAGCGGTAGATCTTCACTGTCGATTACACCCTTTACAAACCTAAGGTACGGAGGCAATAGCTCTTTGTCATCATCAGTGATAAACACTCTTTTGACATATAGTTTGACTCCTGGCTGGTAATCTACTCTGAACATATCCATAGGTGCAGTTTTTGGGATGTAAAATAACGTTGTGTACTCTTGCGCTCCCTCTACTCTATTGTGCAGATATGTCAAAGGCTCATCATCTCCATGAGAGATGGTCTTATAAAACTCCATATAGTCATCTTTTTTAAGTTCACTTTTTTGGATATTCCATATAGCTTTGGCTTCGTTTATCTGTTCTGTTTTGCGTACTGTTTCTCTCTTTTTGTCATCATCTTCGCCTGTAGTCTCTTCTGTAGAGTAGTGCAACATTATTGGGTATGGTATGTGGTTTGAGTATTTTTTGACCACCTCTTGAACTGTCCACTTTTTCAAAAACTCTTTTTCATCTTCTTTGAGTTTGATATATATTACCGTTCCGTGTTCATCTTTAACAACTTTTTTAAGCTCAAACTCTCCAGTACCATCAGTGGAGAACATATACGCTTCATCTGTGCCAGCTTTTTTACTGATTACGTCTACTTGGTCTGCTACCATAAATACCGAATAGAATCCTACTCCAAACTGACCTATGAGATTGCTATCTTTTGCTGCGTCGCCAGTGAGGGACTCCACAAATGCTTTGGTTCCTGATTTGGCGATGGTTCCTAGATTATTGATAAGATCCTCTTCATTCATGCCGATACCAT
>CAYWGB010000151.1:0-2872 GCA_964457825.1 uncultured Campylobacterales bacterium
GCCTTGATGAAGCAAAACTAAAAAAGATACTTGACTCAGGAATTGATACACTCTATATTGCTGATGATTTGGCTAGTGATACTGATGATTCTATTATTAAGGCCTTTGCTGCTGACCAAGAGAGTTTGAGACTACTGAAGCAGACAGAGGGGATAGAGGATGAAAATCTCCTATCCGCAATTCGTATCTATAAGGCAATGAGACCAGGAGAGCCAGTTACACCTGATGCAGCGAAGAAGTTTTTAAAAGAGCTATTTTTTGATCCAGAGAGATATGATCTGACTAAAGTTGGTAGAATGAAAATGAATCATAAGCTTGGTCAAAATATTCCAGAGTATATCAATGTTTTAACTTCAGAAGATGTGATAAATACTGTAAAGTATCTCATTAAGGTAAAAAATGGACAAGGTCACATAGATGATAGAGATCACTTAGGTAACAGAAGAATTAGAGCAATTGGAGAGCTGCTGGGTAATGAGCTCCATAGTGGACTAATGAAAATGCAAAAAGCCATTAGAGACAAGATGCCTACAATATCAGGAGCACTAGAGGAGTTAATGCCACATGATTTGGTAAATTCAAAGATGATTACCAATACGGTTTTGGAGTTTTTCTCTTCTGGTCAACTATCTCAGTTTATGGATCAGACCAACCCATTGTCTGAAATTACACATAAAAGACGCCTTTCGGCTCTAGGAGCAGGAGGACTTGTAAAAGAGAGAGCTGGCTTTGAAGTGCGTGATGTTCACCCAACTCATTATGGTAGAATATGTCCTATCGAGACGCCTGAAGGACAGAATATTGGACTTATCAATACGCTGTCTACATATGCTAAAGTTAATGATTTAGGCTTTATCGAGGCGCCATACAAAGTGGTCAAAGATAGACAAGTTACAGATGAAATAGTCTATATCACTGCAACACAAGAAGAGGACAAGGTCATTGCTCCTGCTTCTACAAAAGTGAATGATGATGGATATATCGTTGATGAGCTAATTGAAGCCAGATATAATGGTAACATCGGACTAAATGAGTCGGCAAAAGTAGACTTGATTGACCTTTCTCCATTGATCATCTCTGGATCTGCTGCTGCGTTGATTCCGTTTTTGGAGCATGATGATGCCAACCGTGCACTCATGGGTGCTAACATGCAGAGACAAGCCGTTCCATTGCTGAAAACTGAGGCTCCGGTTGTCGGTACAGGGATGGAGGCTATCGTAAGTCGTGATTCTTGGGAGTCTCAAAAAGCAAGAAGAGCCGGATGGGTCAAAAAAGTTGATTCTAAAAGTATATATATCATGGGTGAAGATGAGGATGGTGCCTTTATTGATCACTATACACTAGAGAAAAATATGCGTACCAACCAGAATACTACTTTTACTCAAACGCCAATTGTACATGTAGATCAGAGAGTTGAGGCAGGGCAAACTATAGCAGATGGTTCCAATATGGATCAAGGCGAGTTGGCTCTTGGTAAGAATATCTTAATGGCATTTATGCCTTGGAATGGATACAACTATGAGGATGCTATTGTAATCTCAGAGAAATTGATTCGCGATGATACATTTACTTCAGTGCACATATATGAAAAAGAGATAGAGGCTAGAGAGCTAAAGCATGGCGTCGAAGAGATTACCAGAGATATACTTAATGTCAGAGAGGAGGAGTTGCTTCATCTTGACGAAAGTGGAATTGTCGAAATAGGTACCTATGTTAAGCCTGGCATGATATTGGTAGGAAAAGTCTCACCAAAAGGTGAAATCAAACCAACTCCAGAAGAGAGACTTTTGCGTGCAATATTTGGTGAAAAAGCAGGACATGTTGTAAACAAATCACTCTATTGCCCTGCCTCTATGGAAGGTGTAGTTGTAGATATCAAAATATTTACAAAAAAAGGATACAAGAAAGATGCCAGAAGCATTAAGGCCTATGAAGAGGAGAAGGCTAGATTAGATAGCGAGCATCATGATCAGCTTCTGATGATCGATAGAGAAGAGACTCTAAAGATAGCATCATATCTAAGCTCGGAAGAGTTAGAGTGCGATGTAAAAGTAGGGGAGCAGACATATAAGGCAGGTACAAAGCTAAGTGCTGAGGAGATAGGCGGTATCAACAGATTTGCTCTTAAAAGTGTCGTTCAGTCATATCCTAAGAAGGTTCAAAATACATATGAATCAATGAAGAATAATTTCCTCTCTCAAAAGAAAGAGCTTAAGACTGAGCATGAAGAGAAGCTCGTTGTGCTTGAAAAAGATGATATATTGCCAAGTGGTGTAACCAAATTGGTCAAGATCTATATTGCAACAAAACGAAAGCTTAAGGTTGGAGACAAGATGGCTGGTAGACACGGTAACAAGGGTATCGTCTCTAATATTGTCCCAGAGATTGACATGCCATACCAAGAGGATGGTACACCTGTGGACCTGATACTGAATCCACTTGGGGTTCCTTCACGTATGAACATAGGTCAAATTTTGGAAGTACATTTGGGTCTTGCTGGTAAAAAGCTAGGTGCTCAGATTCAAGATATGTTTAATGAGAAACAGAAAGACTTTATAAAAAATCTTAGATCTAAAATGATGGAAATAGCAGATGTTGCCAAACTGATGAAGGCTAAAAATGAGCTAGCCAACATGGATGATGATGAACTCATTAAATATGCAAGAGATTGGTCAAATGGTGTGAAATTTGCTGCACCTGTTTTTGAATCTCCTGGTCAAATAGAGTTTGATAAATTATTCGAATTGGCCAAAATAGATAGTGATGGTAAAATGGTACTTTATGATGGTCGTACAGGTGAAAAAATGACCGAAAAAGTGAATGTTGGATATATGTATATTCTGAAACTACACCACTTGGTTGATGAGAAGAT
>CAYWGB010000152.1:0-2870 GCA_964457825.1 uncultured Campylobacterales bacterium
GTAGCTACAATCACATGCAAATATTGTAAAAGTCTACTTGATCTCAATAATGACTATAAGGTACTGGCACAATTCCAATCAAAACACCGCCCCTCTAGTAAACTTCAGATAGGTATGCGTGGATTTGTGCGTGGGATAGAGTGGGTCATCATTGGAATGATAGAATATGTGAGCAATGATTCTGCGAACGAGAGAAGATTGGACTTCTTTCTATACTCCAAACTATATGGATATGCGTGGCTTACAGAAGAGGATGAAGCTTTATATTTCACTCGTAGGATTAGAGACTTTTCTGTTTATACATGGGAGAGCAAGGGCAAACCTAATGCAATATTTTATGATGGAGGGCACTACATACAAAAAGAGGAGCCCTATTTCATGTATGCTGATTACATAGAAGGGGAACTCAGTTGGATCGCAAAGCATGGCGATGTATCTGAGTTTACGGACTTTTATGGAGCCAATCAGAGATCTATTTCGATAGAGAGAAATCAAAGAGAGATAGAGACTTACAAAACCATACGGTTAAATAGTAATCAAGTCATCGAAAGTTTTAGTTTGACAGACAAAGATAGTAAAAAGTTGAAAAAAAATAGTCTCGAAGAGGAGGTGTTTGTCAAATTTCCCCCATATTTACGTAAAGGCACATGGGCGATGGCAATATTGCTCATGATTACACTCTTGCTCTCTATCGTGCTAGGCAATGTAGTATACAAATCCGACAATCTCAACACACAAGTGATAAAAGATATTACCATTAGTCACAATGATTTTTTAGGTAAGATTACGATTGATGCCAAAAATAGCACTGACCTCTCTGCTGTTGCCATGAGTCTACTTCAGATTTCTAGTGGGAAGCTATATTTTACTATCAACAATAGACAAGTCTTCTATCTCAAGGAGAGACTGGGACGTACATGGTCATCTCGTGATGATCGTGCCGTAGTTTATCTCAAGCTAGACAAGGGTCAATATACGCTCAAGGCCAATATTCCACATGGAGTAAAGATCAAAATCGAAGAGGAGATAGTTCGGCTCTCATACATAGTGCCTATGCTTATTATTGTGATGTTTATGCTACTCTATTTATATAGTGATGAAAGATTTGGTACCGTGATAAAATATGGCATAGTTGCCATGGCTGTCGCAGCTATCTTCATCTTTGATATTCCACTGGAATTGATTATGATTATGATCTTTGTGCTGTTTGTCTTTTTTGGCTCACAAGGGCGTAGAGACAGTAGTGGTATTACCTACGCTAGCTGGGGTAGTGATTGGGATATTTATGATTAGATTTGTCTTTGCTCTTTTTACACTGCTGACACTATTTAGTCTCTATGCCACCTATACTGGTGTTGGGCTTCAAGGGGTAGATGGCTCTTCTAGGCATCGCTCAAGTGGCACAATCATAACTAGCACTCGAGGTGGAAGCTATGGCCACTGGGGTGGCGGTGGTGGAGGATATAGTTATGGAAAATAAATTAAAAACAAGGAGATAGTATGGACGAATTGGCACAAACATTACTTTATGCATTTGTAGGACTTGGGGTATTTTTAGTATCACTTTTTATCATGGAGGTTATCACAAAATTTTCTATCGGTAAGAAAATAGTAGATGATGGAAATATTGCCATGGGAATCGTAGTAGGTTCTATCGTGCTGGCAACGGGTATGATTATCGCATCTGCAATACACTAGCGAGCAGATTTGCAAGTCAAAACCGAAGCAAAAAACAAAGAGGTAGCACTACTCTTTGGCACATTTGTTGTGGCGATATGTGGATTGATATATGAGCTGATAGCAGGCACACTATCTTCATATCTATTGGGTGATTCTGTATATCATTTTTCGTTAGTTATTGGGCTTTTTATGAGCTCGATGGGGCTTGGGGCTTGGCTATCTAGGTTCGTAAATACTAGCCTAGAGAAGACTTTTGTCCTGTTGCAACTCTCAATTGCATTGGCTGGAGGCTTTAGTGCCCTTATCCTCTTTTATGCATTTGCATATCTAGATAATTATAATGCTTTTTTGTATCTCATGACTATATTAGTCGGTACCTTGCTGGGCATGGAGATTCCTCTGATTATCCGTATCCTTGAGGAGAGCTTCTCGCTCAAGGAGAACATCTCAAATGTTTTTACACTAGATTATGTAGGTGCTCTGTTTGCATCGCTACTCTTTCCTCTGGTGCTATTGCCACATCTAGGATTGATGCAGAGTAGTTTTTTGCTGGGTGGTATGAACTTGCTAATTGGCTCGATGGGTTGGTATATCTTTCGTGATAGGCTAGGATATAGATACCTCTTTAGCATGATCACAATCGCATCTTTATTACTGGGAGGGTTTGTATATAGTGGCAAGATTACCAGCTTTATCGATAACAAGCTCTATCAAAATAAAATCATATACTCTCAACAAACAAGTTATCAAAAAATTGTCCTCACCTCCAATCAGGGAAGAGTTCAATTTTACATCAACGGAGCTCTACAGTTTGATAGTACTGATGAGTACAGATATCATGAGTCACTGGTTCACCCCATAATGCAAGACACAAAAATACATAATAATGTATTGATCATTGGAGGAGGTGATGGGATGGCGTTGAGAGAGGTGCTGAAGTATGATGATGTAGATAAGGTTACCTTGGTCGATTTAGACCCTGAAATTACAAAACTTTTTACAACAAATAGTAAATTGATGGCGCTCAACAAATACTCTTTGAGTAACGATAAAGTCACCGTGCTCAATCAGGATGCATGGAAATTTTTAGAGAACAACCAAGAGCTATTTGATGTCATCATCATAGATCTTCCTGACCCAAACAACATCTCGCTGGGCAGGCTCTACTCGACTACATTCTATGCACTAAT
>CAYWGB010000153.1:0-1487 GCA_964457825.1 uncultured Campylobacterales bacterium
CAAGGTGGCAAGAAGCCAGCAACACTAGAGAGTGGCGCAGTGGTGCAGGTACCATTCCATATACTAGAAGGCGAGATGATAAAAGTAGATACCGTAGAGGGTAAATACTTAGAAAAAGCAAAATAAGTTATATTCAAAGGGAGTGATATGGCATCAGCATTGGTAATATTAGCAGATGGCTTCGAAGAGATAGAGGCTGTTTCTATTATCGATATATTGCGACGAGGAGGCATAGAGGTAGCCAGTGCACATTTTGACCAGCAGATGGTTACAGGCGCAAACGGTATCACTATTCAGGCTGATATTGATTTAAAAGAGGCAGTAGTAGAGGAGTATGATATTGTGGTCTTGCCTGGTGGATGGGCTGGCACAAACGCTATCGCAGAGAATTCAATAGCACAAAAATGCATAAAAGAGTTCAAACAAAAAGGCAAATGGATAGCAGCGGTATGCGCTGCACCATATGCCCTGCATGTTGCAGATGCATTGAGCACCAAATACACATGCTACCCCTCAGTCGAAGAGCAGATACGTCCAGCCGATAGGGTAGATGATCTGGTGGTGGTAGATGGTAAAGTGATCACTTCTCAGGGTCCAGCTACTGCTATATGTTTCGCATTAGAAATTGTTAAACAATTAGTCGGAAAAGAGAGTTATACTGCAGTAAAAAGCGGTACTTTGGCAGGATTTTGTTAAGGTGCCCTTGGGCTCATGAGTTATATCAATCGCACACTTCGTAGTCTCAAAGAGATTCTATTAGCACTCTCTATATCAATTTTTACTCTTTGGCTTGTAATTTCTGAGCCCACTTTTGTGCACCAAAGTGATATAAATACCACTAAGTATATAAAATCGGACAATCTAAAACAGTACGTCTCTGCCATAACTAAAAACTTTAACGGCAGATCATATGATAATGTGAAAGTATTAAATAGTATGGCTTCATACATATACGATATATTTCTGCAATATGGCGAGACCACAAGATATCAAAATTTTAAACTAGATAATTTTAATCAAGATGAAATATATGAGTACAAAAATGTAATAGTAGACTTTAAAGGTCGCATGGAGTGTAGTGGGGGACTAATTGTAGTAGGGGCTCACTATGACACATTTGCTGGTTATCCCGGTGCAAATGACAACACCTCTGGAGTAGCTGTTTTGCTGGAGCTTGCTAGAGTATTGCACGACAACCCTCCCGCATGTGATACGCAATTGGTTGCATATACGCTAGAAGAGCCTCCAGCGTTTAGTACTGAAAACATGGGGAGCTATATACATGCAAAGCATCTTTATGAGAGAGGTATAAAAGTAAAGCTAGCGATTGTGCTGGAGACGATAGGGTTTTATACGAACGAAGAAAATTCTCAGACCTACCCTGTACCTTTGTTGAATTTATACTATCCCAATAAGGCTAATTTTATATCTGTTGTTGGTAATTTATCTACTGTTATGCAAACAAGAGCAGTGAAAAACATCTTTAA
>CAYWGB010000153.1:1587-2800 GCA_964457825.1 uncultured Campylobacterales bacterium
ATAACTAGCCATAAAAAAAGTATACTTGCCTCATATATCGGAGCAAGTCCTAGTCCTCTGAATTTCGAGAATACCGTTCCCATTCCTAGGGCTGTCATCGCCATGGTGAGCAGAAAAGTATCTATTTGGTTTACTGTATCTATAATATTTTCCGGAATGATACGAAGTGAATTTAGCCCAGCCACCATGATGAAATATAGAGCAAACCAAGGAATGGTTAGTGTAAGGCTATTCTCTCCTTCTTGGTTATTTTTACGTGCATTATAAGCTAAATATAGTCCCAAGATGATTAACATAGGGGCGATCATTATAACACGTGTCATCTTGACAATAACAGCAGTCTCTGCCATCTCTTGGGGGCTACCCGGTATGGATGCTGGTACCGCAACAACTTGTGCCACCTCATGTACAGTACCTCCTACATAGATACCAAAAGTTCGAGGTTCCATATGTAAAAAACCAACAGCATCCTTGATGATCCCCTCGTACATTAGTGGATACAGAAACATAGAGATGGTTCCAAAGAGCACAACCATTGAGACTGCTACAGCAGTTTTGTGCTCTTGAGCCTTGAGTACTGGCTCTGTTGCCAAGACTGCTGCTGCTCCACACACTGATGCTCCGGAGGCTATGAGTACAGATGTATCACGATCTAAACGAAATATTTTGGTACCAATCCATGAGCCCAAAATTAGTGTGCTAGTCAGCATCGTCAGTGATACCAAAAAACCATCCATCCCTACTTGTGAAATTTGTCCAAAGGTTATCCTAAAACCATACAGAACGATTGCAAATCGTAGTATTTTTTTAGCACTAAAAGTTATCCCACCCTGTAGAGATTTAGATGATAGATTGCTTGTAGCATTTGCAAATATGATGCCCAATACAATGCCTATCACCAAAGGAGAGAGTCCGATGCTTTCGACAACGTTAATCTTGGATATTCCTGTGGCCATAAGTGCGAAAATTGCTACAAAAAGAACCCCGGATAGCAACCCTTTGATATTTGATGACATAAATCTCCTAGTTAATAAAATATTATGAAATGATATCACTTGTAGCTGAAAATTGTACATGTTATTATTCGCAGACTGTTTGAGTATTTCAATGCATTTTTACCTAATATCTGCTATATTTCATACAGGAATATCAAAGGCTAAAACATGTCAGAAGAGTTAGAAAAAGCACCAAAGTTTACACATTTACATCTGCA
>CAYWGB010000154.1:0-2701 GCA_964457825.1 uncultured Campylobacterales bacterium
ATGATATGAAATTTGTAAATGCAATGTGTGATAAGCTGACAGTGCTAGATTATGGTGCAAAAATCTTCGAAGGAAAACCAGCAGATGCCATAGTAGACAAAACGGTGATATCTGCATATTTAGGAGATTTTACACATGCTTAAAATAGATAATTTGACAGTAAACTACGGGGTCATATCGGCAGTTAGGGGCATTAGCCTCACCGTCAAAGCTGAAAATATAGTCACTCTTATTGGAGCTAATGGCGCAGGTAAGACCTCTACACTGAACGCAATTGTCAATAGTGTAAAAAAGAGTGGAGAGATTATTTTTGATGGCAAAGATATAAGTAAAACTTCAACACATAAAATTGTAAAAGAGGGATTAGCACTGGTGCCAGAGGGTAGAAAAATTTTTATTAACCTAAGCGTAGAAGAGAATCTACGGATGGGGTGCTTTAACAATAGCGAAGAGTTCGAAGTCCTAAAAAATAGTGTTTATGATAAATTCCCCAGATTAAAGCAAAAGGCCAATCAGGCAGGCGGTACTCTAAGTGGTGGAGAGCAACAGATGCTAGCAATTGGCAGAGCCCTTATGAGTAAGCCAAGGATGCTCATGCTAGATGAGCCAAGTTTGGGGCTTGCTCCGAAGATTATCGGAGAGGTATTTGAGATTATTACAGAATTGAAAAAAGATATACCTATTTTGCTGATAGAGCAAAATGCTTTTGCGGCACTGAAAATTGCAGACTACGGATATGTACTAGAGAATGGCTCCATTAATCTAGAGGGTGAGGCAAAAGATTTGATTGGAGATGATAACGTAAGAAAAAAATATTTAGGAGGGTAGTTGCTGTAATATTTGTTTGATTTGTGCTATAATAAAGTCAGGCGATACCATGGATAAGCAAGATATTTTAGGGGCATAAATGAGCATTTTTCAACTAATACTATTAGTTCTAGCAGTAACAATTTTCTATACTTTCTATAAGCAGCTTCTTTCTGGCAATCATCCCAAAAGAGGTATTGACTTTGAGCAAAAAATAGATGAGAAGCATCTAGGCAATATGGCAGAACCTGCTAAACTATTCGCCAAGTCGTTACCAAAATCTGGAAGGGTGCAAGAGCTAATAAGCATGGCAGATGATGCGATTGCCAACAAGCAGTGGGACGTGGCAAGCCGAGCCCTACAGAGTGCTGCTATCATCGAGCCAGATCAGACATATATACTATCTAGAATCGGGTATATTGCCCTAGAACAAGGTGAAAACCAAGAGGCAGTAGATGTATACTCTAAGGTTATTGAGATAAATCCAGAGGATGATTTGGCTCATGTCTCTATGGCAAATGCGTTGCAAAAACTTGGTCGAAGTCAAGATGCTGTAGGGCACCATAAGAAATCTATCGAGATAGATGGCGCATATGCTCCACATTACTATAATTATGCCAATACTCTGTATGAGATTGGCGACAAAACAGGTGCGCTAGATAACTATAAGAAAGCCATAGAGTTGGACGGTGATTTGCAGAGTGCAAACGATATGATAAAAAAACTAGAGGAGAGAGTATGAGTCAATGTTTTTTACAGCAGGTTGCTACAAGAGAGATACTACTTCGTGTAACAAATGTATGTTCAGAGTGCTATTGTGATCTCAAAGAGGGAGATCTCATCCATTATGATAATCAAAAATACCAGTATGTATGCCAATCATGTCAAGAGAAGGCGTGCGAACAGATGAATGCCGAGTGCGAGGTAGTCTACGATGAGTCTGGAGGACTTTTCTGTTAACTTTTTGCTATATACTCAATAGAGTTTATGTAGCTTTTGTTATTGAGTTTTTTACCTAGATATGCTATGTCAAAGGCTGTACCATGATCTACAGAGGTTCTGATTATAGGGAGATTTAGAGATATGTTTATCCCCTCGTCAAAGTAGAGCGTTTTGAGTGGCGTGAGGCCTTGATCGTGATACATGGCTATATAGTATCTATATTTATCCCTATTTTGTGGAATAAAAGCAATATCAGGCACTAGCGGATAGGTAAATATCTCTAGACCTAATAATTTGTGTGCACTATCTACAGCTTTTTGAATAATAATCTCTTCATCTCCCAATACACCACCGTCTCCCGCATGAGGATTAAGTGCAAGGACTGCTACTGTTGTGGATGGCTTTGCGCTATTATAAAAGTCGACCAAGAACCTAATCAAATCGGCTTCATTGATGCTTTGTGCGACTTCTTTTAGTGGAATATGCTCAGTAAATAATGCCACATACATAGGATCACAGCCCAGCATCATGATAGCATCAGCATGAAAAAAATCTCTCAATGCATCGGTGTGTCCCTTGTATTGTATGCCTGCCTCTTCCCATGCTTTTTTATTGATGGGAAGTGTGCAGATAGCATCCACTTCTTGCTTTTTGGCAAGATCTGTAGCTTTTTGAAATGATTGATATGAGTATGAGCCACTAAGTTTGTCAATCTCTCCTGCTCTGATCTGAAAATGTGGAGCAATGTCGTCTACCGTCATAAAATCTATAGGTATTGGAATGTCTAATTTTTGACTAGCTTGGCTGAGCATTGTACTATCTATGCAGTAAAGAGGAGAGACCATTGTTTTGATTTGTTCGTGATTTTCTAAAGCTAGTTGAATGCCTATACCGTTCAAATCACCTATGCTTACGGCAACTCTTTTAAGATCTGACATCTAACAGGGCTTTC
>CAYWGB010000155.1:0-2679 GCA_964457825.1 uncultured Campylobacterales bacterium
GGGGTATGTTTTGTAAGTAGGAATTGTTCTATATTTTCATAACTAAATAGACTGACCACCTCCAATGTGCCAATTTTTCGGCGAGTTGGGTTGGCAACAAGTAGCCTATTTGTGCATGAATCACAGATAACTTTGAGGCTCAATTTATGGCAACTCAAACATCTCATATATATTAAGTGTCCATTGATTTTATCAGGTTCTTATATGTCTCTTCTAATTCATGCTCTTGGGTATTCATATTGGCCGTATCACCACTCTTAATACTGTTTTCTAAAAGTTTGATTCTATCGATCAAGTAATCAAATAGCTCTTTATTGAAATCTGGCATGATGTTGTGTCTGAGTGGCTCATTGTTGTCTATACGTTTGCCTACATGCGCTGGCACACCAACTGCCGTGCAAGCAGGTGCAACATCATGTATAACAACAGAGTTTGCTCCAATCTTAGCATTTTTTCCTATCCTTATATTGCCAAGAACCTTGGCTCCTGCACCAATGACGACACCGTCTTCTATGGTTGGGTGTCGCTTTTCATGGTGAAGTGTTACACCTCCTAGTGTAACTTGCTGATATATCACAACATCATCACCTATAACAGTCGTTTCTCCTATCACTACACCTGTTGCATGATCAATAAACAGTCTCCTGCCTAGTGTTGCACCTGGATGTATATCGACCGTAGTAGTCATTCGAGAGAAACCAGAAATTATTCTAGGGATTGTTCTTAATCCTTTAGCATAAATCAAATTTGCGATTCTATGCCAGAAAAGTGCCCAGAAACCGGGATAGTTAAAGAACAGTTCAATGCATGAGTTATATGCTGGGTCGTTCTTTTTTATTACTTGTATATCTTCTTTGATTAGTTTTAATAATTGCATTTAGTACCTTGGTGTTATTTATTCTTGATAGCTTGTATGGTTTTTAAGTAACCGTTTTCCCCTATATATGTGTGTAGTTTATCTAAAACTTGCTTTTTTTGCTCATGCTCCATTTGAGGAGACAGTTCCACTTTTCTTTGTATATTCTCCACCACTGATGTACTCTCATACCCTATCGTATGAATAATATCAGATAAATTTTTAGAGTGTACGATGTTGGTTATCTTATATTCATCGTCAACAAACTCAATAATAGCACGAGTTGGCTGCTCGAAAAGATTATGTTTCATTCCTAGTATATCTTGATATGCGCCTACCAAAAAGAAGGCCAAAAAATACTCCTCTTGTTCTATATCTACATCATGCAGATATAGAGGGCTCTCTCCGTCAAAAGGTATCTCTCCGTCACTATCACAGGTGATATCCCATATGCTCGCAGGAATCCTAGGAGTATCCAAAAGATGAGAAATTGGCATCATTGGAAATTTGTGACCAATGCCCCAGAAATCAGGCAGTGATTGAAATACAGAAAAGTTAACAAGATACTTGTCTACAATCATACTCTCCTGGGTCGTTGCATCTGATATGTTCTCTTCCTTTAGCAGTCTTATATATTTCTTAATAATGAGGTCAACCAATATCTCGGTGTTTGATCTATCATCCAAGTCTATATATCCCAAATCAAATAATGTAAGTAAGCTCTCTTTGTGATCTAATGCATCATGCAGGTACTCTTTGGCATTTGTCTCGTCAATGCTTTCATATAAATCATATAGCTCTTGGACAAGCGGTGGATTCACAGCCTTGAGCTCAAGGCCATCTTTTTGGCACTCTTGGCTAAAGAGCTCAAGAACAGGAGCAATAAGAACAGAGTGAGATGCGGCTATAAAACGCCCTGATTCCGTATAGATGTCAGGTTGGCGGACACCTTTATTTTTAGCAATTTCTTGCATCATAAAGACTACATCATTGGCAAATTCGTCCAGTGAATAATTGACCTCCTTGGAGACTAGTTGCTGAGAATATTCTACGGCAAGGCCACCACCTATATTGATTGCATTTAATGAGTTTGCACCTTTTTTCTTGAGGCTTGCGTATATATTTCCAGCCTCACGAAGAGCTTTTTTTAACGGTTTAATTTCTCCCATTTGTGAGCCAATATGGAAGTGTATCATGGTAAATTTATCCAATAGTCCATATCTAGAGAGCTCTTTATGTGCCGAAATCAGCTCGGTAGATGTTAGTCCAAACTTAGACTCATACCCTCCACTTTTAGCCCAGCCACCAACTCCTGTGCTATGGAGTCTTACTCTCATTCCTATATTGGGACATATTGTCTCTTTGGATGATAGATTAAACTCTTGATGTACCTCCAGAATCGTCTCAAGTTCTGCTATTCCCTCGATAATGACTGTAATATTGTGACCACTTGCAGCTGCTATAAATATCAAAGATATCATCTCTTTATCTTTGAAACCATTGACTGTAATTGGGCTGGATGTTGGGGCTTTGTGCATTGCCAAAATCAGCTCAGCTTTACTGCCAGCCTCAAGCCCATAGCGATGATGAGATGAAACGCTCAAAAGACTATTGACAAAGTCTGGAAACTGATTTACCTTAAGTGGAAAAAGCGCATGAAATTTTCCATCATATCCAAACTCTCGTCGAGCGTTATCAAAAGCAAGATAGAGTGCATCAATTTGTTTTTTGACAAGATGAGGGAAGTCCAATATGATAGGTCCACTACAGTCTTGAGCTCTAATCTTTTTTGTTATTTCCACCAGAGATGGTTTGTTTGCGTA
>CAYWGB010000156.1:0-2673 GCA_964457825.1 uncultured Campylobacterales bacterium
CATATTTTTGTTCTGTTGGATTAAAATAATATATAATATCCTATTCGTACGAAAGGATAGTATATGGCAAAGAAAAAGACTCTGTTTGAATGTCAAGCATGTGGATTTCAAACCCCTAGGTGGATGGGGAAATGTCCATCTTGTAATGAGTGGGAATCATTAGTAGAGTTAAACACTGAGCAGATAAAATATCTCAAGGAGACATCAGCACTCTCAGCAGTGGGCAAAAAAAGTAAAGCACAACCAATAACAGCCATAGATGAAGATAATATCACAAGGTTCCCGTCAGGTAGCAAAGAGCTTGATTTGGTTCTTGGTGGTGGTATTGTACCTGGTTCTTTGACGCTTATTGGAGGTAGTCCAGGAGTAGGTAAGTCTACACTGCTTTTAAAAATCGCAGGCAATCTAGCCAAATCTGACAAAGATGTACTCTATGTCTCTGGCGAAGAATCAGCAGGCCAAATCAAACTGCGAGCTAATAGACTAGATGCCAATCATGATAGGCTCTATCTGCTATCTGAAATCAATCTTTCTGCTGTCACTGATGAGATACGCAATAAGTTGTATGATTTTATAGTCATAGACTCTATTCAGACTCTATATTCAGATGATACCCCTTCCGCACCTGGTTCAGTCACGCAAGTTAGGACTATTACATTTGAGTTGATGCGCATTGCAAAGAGTATGCATATTCCTATATTTATCATTGGGCACATCACAAAAGATGGCTCGATCGCTGGACCAAGAGTACTAGAACATATGGTAGATACTGTACTGTACTTCGAGGGTGATGTAAATACAGAACTTAGGCTTCTGAGAGGATTTAAAAATAGATTTGGAGCTACAAACGAAGTGGGTATATTTGAGATGAACAAGAGTGGGCTCAATGATGCCAAGAGCATGGCAGGAAAGTTCTTTGATAAAGAGAAGCTCCAATCAGGGTCAGCTTTGACTGTTATCATGGAGGGTAGTCGCCCAATTATTATCGAGGTTCAAGCCTTGGTGAGTGAGTCATATGGACATGCCAAACGAAGCTCTACAGGTTTTGATAATAACAGATTAAACATGCTTTTGGCTCTTCTTGAGAAAAAACTTGATTTGCCATTGGGTACTTATGATGTATATGTGAATATAAGTGGAGGTATTAAAATCAATGAGCCATCTGCTGATTTGGCAATCATAGCAGCAATCCTTAGTAGTTATCGGGACAGAGAATTGAGTCCAGAGACTCTATTTCTGGGTGAAGTAAGTCTAACGGGAGAGATTAGGGAAGTTAGTTCTTTGGCCAATAGACTCAAAGAGATGCATGCGCAAGGCTTTAAAAAGGCCGTAGTGCCGGCAAAACCGCTAGAAGAGAGTGGTATCAAGTGTTTTGTTGCTGACGAGGTAGCAAAGTTAGTAGAGTGGGTCTTTGTTTAATGACATTTGATAGAATATACAGATGAAAATAGGTACAGACATTATGCAGATTAATCGTATAGAAGATGCAATTAATAAGCATGGACTAAAATTTAAAGAGAGATTTCTGAATAAATCAGAGATTAACATAGCAACAAAGATAGAAACAGTAGCAGGATTTTGGGCTGCAAAAGAGGCCATATCAAAAGCGTTGGGCTGTGGCATAGGTCATGAGTTATCCTTTTTGGATATATTGATTTCAAAAAATAGCAAAGGTGCACCAGAATTCAACTTAACACAATCAGCCCAAACGAAACACCAAATATCTTCAGCTTCACTGTCCATCAGTCATGATGGTAACTTTGCAATTGCAGTTGTCATTATAGATGCAAAAGATTAAGTAATCTAAAGTAAAATACAGTAAATCAAATACGAGGAAGAGAAATGAAATATATACTACCAGCTATCACAATTGTAGTTTTAGCAACAGGCTGTACTAGGGGTCCAAATGGTCTGCCTGTGCTAAAACTGCCACATAGAACAATCCATAAAACTACAGTTGTGGAGCCGATACGGCAGAACGTGCAGTACTCATCAGAATATAGCGCTATTAAGCAAGAAAAGACTACTGTCGCCAGTCATGTGAAACAAAAAAAGAAAGTAATGTATGCTTCTAGAAAAAGCACAAGCCATAGGCTCAAGCCTGAACCATACAGTATAGCTTCAGGAGAGAAGGATCCTGAATTATTGGGTCCACAGACCACAATCAAGAGAAGTTTAAAATCTTCGTCAAAAAATAAAATTGTTATGCCTGTCATGAAAGAAACAGACTTGACAAAAGGCAAAAAAAGCACTACTACTACCAAATCTGTCTCCAAGACAAAGAAGAAAATCGTAAAAAAGAGTAGCACTGTCAAGAAACCTAAAACTATTGCAAGCAAAGAAGCTACACCAAGTAGCAAGAAAATAGTAAAGAAACAGCCCACGAGTGAAGCAAATAACACAAGTAAAAAACATCCTTCTGCTCAGACTACAAAAACAGATACTCCAATGACTAAAACAGAATGTGTAAAAATGATAGGGGAATCAAAGTTCTCTGACTATGTTAATAGATTTGGCGGGGAAAGTGGCGCTGTTAAGAGATGTGTAATACTGAAAAAGCTTAAGGGTTAAGGCTACTTATGTAGTTTTGACATTTCTGCATATAATTTAGAGACTTCTTATTGATAATAACTCTCATTTTAAGTTTTATTAAGAAACTATTGACTATACTTA
>CAYWGB010000157.1:0-2664 GCA_964457825.1 uncultured Campylobacterales bacterium
AAATGGTAGCGATGAGATATGAATCGAGATAAGAGATAGACACCTAGCACATTTGACTTAGCAGGTGATCTCACTTCATAGATACAGTGATTATGACATAGACTATGATAAGGGTAGGATATATTTCAAAAATCCTGTACACAGAAATAATAATGAGTTTGATCCTCAGTATATTGTAGTCAAGTATGAGATGGATGGCAATGGTGGCGACAACTATACATATGGAGGTAGAGCTGCAATCAAAAGTAGCGATGGAAAGTATGAGCTTGGCGCAAGTTATATCTCTGAGGATAATGGGGAGTTCAGAAATAGACTCATGGGGGCAGATGTACTGTTGAAAATAGATAGAGAGACTGAGTTTAAAGCTGAGTACGCCCAAAGCAACAATCATGATATCAATGGCAGTCACAAAGCAACTGCAAAACTGGCACAATTGGAGCATAGAGACAATAATACTACATGGCGACTATACTATAGAGAACAGGATGAAAATTTCGGGCTTGGTCAGCTATCCAGTGAGCTAGGCGGAACTAGAAAAGTAGGCTTGGATGCAAGTAGTAGGTATGGTGAAAACTGGGAGACAAGAGTGTCAGTATATCAAAATAGAAGATATGGCACTTATGGTGATAATAGTAAGGAGAATGTTGCTCAAGCAGATGTGACATATCGAGACAACAACTATTCTATCTCTCTGGGGACTCGACATGCAAAAGGTGCTGGCACTAAGGCTACCAATCAAATCATCGCTAGGGTTGAGAAGAGTATGCTGGAGAAAAAGCTTAGAATCTGGGCACAACAAGAGCAGAGTATTGGATCAAATGAAGATAGTGAATTTCCTACACGTACTGAACTTGGTGCAGAGTATAGCTATGATGATAATGTTTCTGTGCATGCTGTTTTGGAGAGATTAGATAGAGACGGTGAGATATCATGGCAGTCAAGGATGGGAGCCACATATAAAACATGGGGTGATACTGAGCTTAAGTTTGACAGGGTTTATGAATCTGGCATTGATAGATCTAGAGCCCATGATGTGTTTGGTGTATTTAAAGAGTGGAAACAGAGCAAGCAGTTGACTATTAAAGTAGGTTACGAGAAGGCTATTGAGGAGTCATCTGATACTCTAACGGATGCTAATGAGTATGATGCATATAATCTGGGTTATAGATATGAAGGTGATAAATATAGTAGTCGTCTCGAACTTGAATATAGAGATGGAAATATAGAAGATAAGCTAAATGTTGATGCAGGTATCTATATAGAAAAGAGCAAAAGCGTTGGATTAGCATTTGGTGTCGGTTATCATAAATGGTGGGGCGATACTATTGACAGCAGAGAGATAGATGCAAAGCTTGCCTATGTGTATAGGCCATTGGATGGTAAATGGGTGGTGCTGGACAGATTTGATTATAAACTGACAGACGATAGTGATGAGCAGAGCAGTAGTGAGAAGTTTATAAATAATCTGCACATTAATTATGAGATGGATGATAGATGGCAATTTGCACTACAGTATGGTCTGAAATATGTCATAGATGAGTTTGATGGCATGAGCTATGATGGTTGGGTAGACTTACTGGGCGCAGATGTTAGATATGATATAGATGAGAGATGGACTGTTGGGGTGCAAGGAAGCGTATTGCACACTTATGATGCAGATAACTATGAGTATGGCATAGGTGCCTTCGTGGATACTTCGATATGGGACAATACTACGCTTAGGATAGGATATAATATCAGAGGTTTAGGTGATGACGATTTCAAAGCTAAAAATTACTATAGAGATGGAATATACATGATGTTTAGAGTTAAGTTTGACCAGGAGACTCTTCGTAATTTGGCGGGAGATATATAGATGAAGAATTTAGGATTTTTTGTATTGATTGTAAGTGTGTCACTTCCATTATTTGCTGTTGATAATGGGTATACGGATTATCGTTTTGATGAATTGACATACGATGGTACAAGTGGCGAGATCAAAGATTCTAATGGTGATAATGACGGAAAGGGTGTTAATGTAACTACGGTAGAAGGCAAGATATGCAATGCTATAGATTTGAGAAAAGATAGCAAAACAGACTATGCAATTTTATCAAAAAATGCTCTTGATGGCGTAACAGATTTTACTATTTCTGTTTGGCACAAAGGAACTAGCACTAAGAGTCGTGCAATATTATCAGGCGCTAAAAGTGGCCAAGACAATGAAATACTATTTTGGATGTATTCTGATAGATTTTATCCACACATACATGGTACCAATCGACGCATAAATGTGTCAAATATAAATGATGGAAATTGGCATCATTTGGTCTGGCGCCTAAAGAATAGAGAAAATTGCTTCTTTTTTGATGGGGTAAAAGATGCTTGTAGGACTTTTAGTTACTCCTCTGCATCATTTCGTATCGAGTCTTTAATCTTGGGACAAGATCAGGATAATGTAGGTGGTAGATTTGATAAAAATCAAGACTGGGAAGGGATACTGGATGAGCTATTAATCTTTCGTAGGGGTCTCAGTGACAACGAGATACAGACTGGATATAACAATCAAAATGCTGGAAAAAATTGGGATGGTACGAGTAGGACTTGTCACACAATAACATCTCCCTTATCTAGCTGTAGAAAAACAGAAAAGATATCGCTAACTACCTATGATACAAGTGGCTA
>CAYWGB010000158.1:0-2659 GCA_964457825.1 uncultured Campylobacterales bacterium
ATTGCTTCTTGTCTAGCTTTTGAGCTATCAGTAAGTTTTGCAAATTTAAACTCTTGCTTGGTTGCTACATAAATAGCAAAGTCAGGACATGTAAGTTCACATTCATGACATCCTATACATGCCTCAGGCGCGATAACACTAATCATTGCACCTAGTGTTGAAGTTGGTTCTTGTTGCATAGATAGGACACCTGCTGGACATGCATCCACGCATATATCACAAGCTTTACATCTATCGGTGTTTACCCATACAGGGGTATTTTCCGGAGCTGTTATTGTTGCCATTATTTTCTCCTAGTAGTTTAATATAGTGAATTTTGTTTCACTAAACGCCTTAGATAATATCTTAGTTTATATTATGAACATTTTAAAAAACTAATTATAAGTATTATTTCATCACAAACGTACACATTCGAAACATATCAAAATATGACACAGTGAACTTGGCAATACTACTTTAAACTTAGGATATGATACAATTATAAAAACTAAGGGCATGATTGTATGCGTAAATTACTCTATCCACTACTTTTTATTGTAATAATTCTTCAGGTACTGGCTTATCTTGCCTATACAGCTTCGGGCAATGATATGATATTGCCATATCTCAACCACTACTTAAGCCAAAATAGCAACGAGTTAAAGATTAGACTAACAAAACTACGACTGCATCCTGGTAAGATTGCTTTTGTAGCAAAAATAAATAATGATATTGATATGGTTGCAAAAGGGGATTTAAGTCTGTTGACTCAAGCTTTTGATTTAAAATATGTAATCGATGCAGACAAAATACAAACTGAAGGCTTAAGCATAGAAGAGCACGTAAAGCTAAAAGGTAAGGCAGCAGGAGAACCAAACGATATGCAGATCTTTGGCAAAGGAGATGCATTTGGTTCTCGAATAAATTACACTCTACAGCTGATAGACAAAAAACCCAAAAATATAACACTAGATATGGGTCGTGCTAATTTAAAAAATATCCTCATTGTCTCCGGCCATAAACCATATGCTTCTGGGTTGCTATCTTTACATATCAACATGCCAAAGCTTAATCCGAAAAATCCATCTGGCACTGCTAAGCTAAAGATAGAAAAAGGTGTTTTGAATTCTCAACTAATCAAAAAAGAGTTTGATATAGAGATACCACCGAAGACAAAATTATCCATGTTAATTAAAGCAAAAGCCATCAAGAAACATATATCAGCCAATGGTCTACTAAAAACCTCCATAGGAAACATAGATTTTGATGGTGGCCTCTATGCACTTGCAACAAAAAACATCTATACCAATTACAAACTCCAAGTAGCTGATATGAACAAATTAAAGAGTCTCACAGGTACTTCACTTACTGGCAAAATGTTAGTGACTGGCTCTATCTCACAAAAGCATGGTGTACTTGCAATAGATGGAAAAAGTAATAGTTTTAGTGGTAACACTTCATTTGAATACGAAAATAACAAACTCAAAGCCAAACTTGTCGATGTTACTCCTGAAATATTGTTAGCCAAACTGGGGCAACCCAAGTATCTACTAGGAAAATTAAATGCCACTATTAATTTTGATAGCTTGGCAGATAAAAGTGGTACCATTACTGCTTCTTCTATAGGAGAGCTTGATACTAAAGTTGTAAAGAAAAATTTTGATATTAATTTAGGTGATAAATTTGCTCTTAATAGCGGATTAAAAGCAAAAATCAACAACAAACTCATTGCTGCCAACTTCGTAGTCAAATCCAACATGGCAACCTTGAAAGGTATAAATCTACAATATGATACCTCCACAACAGCCATGGCAATGAACTATGCTCTTGCCATACCGGACCTACAGATGATAAAAGCACTTACAAACGATGACTATAGAGGGCAACTAAATATTGTCGGCAATATTAAAAAAGGTAAGGATTTGCTCATAAAAGGAAAGACATCAGACCTAGGTGGCGAGACAGAGTTTGAGCTAATCAACGACATTTTAACCGCACAAGCAAAAGATGCATCCGCCAAAAAAGTGGCATACATGTTAAACTATCCCCAGATTTTTGAGGCAAATATACAGGCAGATCTGCTCTATAACACATCTGTACAAAAAGGTCAAGTAGAAGCGACACTTAACAATGCTAGGATGTTGCCTTCACAGCTGACAGTGGTTGTCAAAAACACTCTAGGTGAGAACCTTGAAGCAGAAAACTTTAATAGTACCGAACTCTTAGCTCATCTAAACAAAAAGTTCATAGACTTCAATATAGATGCTCATAGTACCGAAAGTTATATAGTCATCAAAGATGCTAGAATCACAAAAAAGAGCAAACACATAGATGCTAAATTAGACATGAAGCTTCACGGCAAAGATATTCAAGCTGGCATCAGTGGCAACATCAACCGTCCAAAAGTCAAGCTAGAGGGCTCGAGCTATCTCGTCAAAAGAGTCAAAGAGAAGGTACTGGAACAAAAAGAGGTCAAGAAGATAAAAAAGAAAATTCAGCAAGAGACTGGAAACCTTCAAGAGAAGCTAAATGAAGAACTAAGCAAGAAACATGGCGACAAGATCAAGAGTCTCATTGATAGGTTATTTTAAGATACTGTACCTTTTTCTTCTCTTGCAAACACAGGTGAATGAACCTCACCAACATCTAAAATAGAAATATCTATATTCGTCTCAAGAGA
>CAYWGB010000159.1:0-2645 GCA_964457825.1 uncultured Campylobacterales bacterium
CCTATGGTTCGTATGGTGCGTATATTTTGGCATCTTCACACATTATCTCTTTTTTGGTCAATAGAGGCAAACCTATCATTTACTCTACTGCTCCTTCAGTCTTTGATACTGCATTAGCATTGGTCAATTTGAAGCATATACAAAAGCATAGTTCAAAGTATAGAAAAAAGATAGATGTCAGGCAAGAGTTGGTATTGGATATATTGGGTATCAAAGTGAAAAGTTTAATATTGTCACTAGTGCAAAAAAACAATCGTAGAGTGCTAGAGATGCAGTCTAGCTTGATTAAAAAAGGATACATAGTTGGGGCTATTAGGCGACCAACAGTTGAAAACCCAATTATGAGAGTTATTCTAAATATAGCTATAAGCAAACAAGCTGTAGTAGACTTATTGATTGTGATTAAAGAAAAGGGCGAAAAGGAATTAAATGTTTTATCGGATAATTAAGTTTATTACAATCTTAGGAATTATTGGATTACTGGCTGTTGTGGGATTATTTGTCTATATCTATGAAGATGTTGAACTAGAAGCCGATGCACTGATAAACTACTCCCCTAAAGTCTCTAGTGAAATTCTTGATCGCAATGGTGAGAGATTGGCTTATGTATTTAAGGATACGCATAGACTCTACGCCACATATGATGAGATTCCAGGATATATGATAGAGGCACTGGTTGCTATAGAGGATACGAAATTTTTTGAACATAATGGTGTAAATCCCGATGCTATCATTAGGGCTATAGTCAAAGATATCAAGGCAGGTAAATTTGTTGAAGGAGGTAGTACTTTAACTCAGCAACTTATAAAAAACAAGATACTGACCAACAAGAAAAGTATCTCAAGAAAGCTAAACGAAGCAATACTTGCTATGAAAATAGAACACAAACTTACAAAAGAACAAATTTTAGAGAGGTATCTAAACGAAATATCTTTTGGTAATAATTATGATGGTGTGAAGACAGCAGCTTATGGCTATTTTCATAAAAATCTAGATGAGTTGACACTAAAAGAGTGTGCAGTTTTAATGGGATTACCCAAAGGTCCTTCATACTATAATCCACTAAGGCACTATAAAAGAGCACTTAATAGAGCCAATGCCGTATTGAACAGAATGAGAACTATTGGTTGGATTACAACAGATGAGTATATTCAGGCAGTAAAAGAGGCTCCAAAAGTCTACAAAACTAGTCTTACACAGAATATTGCACCATACATAGTGGATGAAATATTAAGACGCTTTGACGGTGACTTGGGTGATATTAGAACAGGTGGGTATAAAATCTATACTACTATTGATGCAGGGATGCAGGAGGTAGGTAGGGAGGCTGTAAAGCTTGGCTTTGATAAGGCGGTAAAAAGATATGGCTTTAATCCAAAAAAGACTAAGTTTAATGGAGCACTAGTATCAGTCGAAAATGGTACAGGTAATATATTGGCTCTAGTAGGCGGTGTCGATTATAAAAAATCAGCATTTAACAGGGTAACAATGGCCAAGCGTCAGCCAGGTTCAGCATTTAAACCATTTATTTATCAAACAGCTATTGACATGGGGTATAACCCATCGACAAAGCTTGTAGACTTATCTAGAACTTTTCAGTACTACAGAAATGGACAAAAACATGTCTGGACGCCTCGAAACTACGAGAGAAATTTCGAAGGTTTTATCTCATTGCGTGATGCCTTGGTGCACTCAAGAAATTTAGCTACAGTGAACCTAGTATATGATATCGGTGCTGATGTAATCAGGGATAGGCTTGCACTGCTTGATGTATCTAATATCCCAAAAGATCTATCTATAGCACTGGGCAACTTGGCCATTAGTCCTCTTAAAATGGCCCAACTATATACTGTATTTTCAAATAGTGGACACATGATAGAACCTAGACTTGTCTCCAAAGTTGTTTCAAAGGACAATGCAGTGCTTTATGAGACAAAGCCAAAAGAGATAGCTAATTTTACAAAGCCAGAACAGGCCTATCTGATGACAGATATTCTTAGGGATACGGTCAAGAGGGGTACAGGTAAAAATGCAAGGGTAAAAGGCATGGAGCTTGCGGGAAAAACTGGTACCACCAATGATGGTGTAGATGTATGGTTTTGCGGATACTCTCCTAGTATTACTACTATAGTGTGGTTCGGAAAAGATAACAATCGAGCTATAGGATCAAAAGCAACAGGAGGAACATTGGCTGCCCCAAGTTTCGCCTATTTCTACAAAGAGATAATGAAGCTAGAAGCCAAGCTACCAAAGAAATTTGTGAGACCTGATAAGGTAAAAGAGGGTGAGATTGAAGGAGCAGTGGAACTATATACTGATATCTCACCATTGGTAAAAAAAGAAAAACCTACTACTGTCGATACTAAAAAAAGCAATGGAGGCTTCTCCTTTGTCACAGGTGATGGTATAGAATCTATAGATATAAATAGTAAAGCCATTGAGGAGTCAATAGTCATGCCAATTACTCCAGTTAAGAGAAAAGAACAAAAACCAAATAGCCCAATAAATTTAGAGAGAAATGTTCCGGAGAATCCTGAAGATAGCAGTATGTTTTAAGATAAACCTGTAGCGCAAAATGCTACAGATTTGATTAGCAAGAGTAAGTAGTGATGTACTCGTGTGCTGTTGGGCGACCTTCTACAGGT
>CAYWGB010000160.1:0-2394 GCA_964457825.1 uncultured Campylobacterales bacterium
TCATCAATAATTTATTAGGAGAAACTATGCCAGAGGTCAAAGACTATCAGATAAAAGCACTCAAAAAAGAGATATTTATAAGCAATCTAAAGGTGTGGATTATCGCTATATTTCTCATAGCTGAGATACTGTTTGTCATACTTTATTTTACCAAGAGTGGACCTTTTGGGGGTAGCATGGGCAAGTATAATACAAAGGTTGCAATAGTCCACTATAACCGACAAGTCACAGAGCAGTACACATCTAAGATCATGGAAAAGATGGATGCCATTAGAGACAAAAAAGAGTACAAATCTGTGCTATTTATCATGAACTCACCAGGAGGCTCGCCCACAGCTAGCGAAGAGCTATCCGAGTACCTCAAAGAGTACAAAAAAGATAAAAACATCACCATGTATGTGGAGTCTATGGCGGCTAGTGGCGGATACTACATCGCCTCAGCCATCAAGCCACTCATAGCCAACAAAAATGCGATACTGGGCTCCATAGGTGTCATCATGCCTCACTACAACATAGGGGAGCTAGCCGACAAAGTAGGGGTCAAAGAGGACAATCTAGCAGCAGGCAAATACAAACAACCCATTTCACTATTTAGAGCAGTAGACCCAGCCAACAAACAGTATATCCAAGACAACCTGCTAACCCCAACATACAACAACTTCATCAACTCAGTAGCCACCAATAGAGGACTTACTAGAACGCAACTGCTCCCATTCACCGAAGGCAAAATCTACATAGCCAACTCCCCTCAAATAAAAGGCATACTTGTAGATAAAATATCTACCCTATACAAAGTAAAACAAGATATCAAAAAAACCCTAGGCACAAAAAAAGTAGGATTCATAGATATCACAAAAGAGGAAAAATTCCTTTTCATGCCAAAAGTACAACTAGACCTAAACCTAAAAGAGCTAGCCAATACGCTGCAGCCTAGGTACTAGCAGCTGTCTCAAACTTATGGTATAATTCCATCAAGTTGAGCTATTAAGGGAGCGACCATTATGCGAATTATCTTTAAGACCATACTAGTATTGACAATCATACTAAGCCTGACAAGCTGTACCCCATCACTGTCCCGTAAACTCCTCAAGGGTGCTGAAATCGCACCAAGCAATCCGATCAAAAGTGTAGTCCCATTTGCCTTGGATGAGCATCCGATATTTATCAAGGTTCATATAAACGGCTCCAAAAAAACCTATAAATTTATACTAGATACTGGAGCATTTACCACAATCACCAAACAGGTAGCCAAAGAGCTAAAACTACAAAATCTCACTGATTTTACAGTCCATGGGGCAGGAGGACATAGCAAAAAAACAAATCTTGTAAAACTAAAAAGCATTACGGTTGGTAGCTCAAAAGTGGAAAATATAGCTGTCAGCATTATTGATGTTCCAGAATATTTTGGTAAGAATATCGATGGGTTTTTAGGGTCTGATTTTTTGAGATTTTTTCAGGTCACTATAGACTATAAAAACAAAAAACTAACCCTCACCCAAGATACCCAAACAATCTCCACGCAAGATAACGCTATCAAGATTCCGTTTGAAAGCGACATTAGCCATATTTATAAACCCATCGTTCAATGTACCATAAATGGAAACATAAAAGCCAATGGATTTATCGATACAGGTTCTAGTGGATTGGCTAGTTTATCGTTGGAGACAATGAAAAAATTAGATGCATTCAAGAGAGGTGATATGTTGAGTGCAACAGGAGGCATGAGTGCTGGATTTCTTGGCGCGAGTAATGAAAGCTACATCCTGAGAGTTGATTCTCTCAGATTGGGATCTATGGAGCTGAAAAATATTCCTGCTGGTTCCCACCAAGCAAAAGGCATTGATGTGTTACTGGGAAACAAATTTTTGTCCAAATATCTTGTGACGATAGATTATCCTGCCAAGCTCTTGGTTTTGCGTCCATATAAAAAAGTTGTGTTTGAAACAAATAGAGAGTCGTATGGTATGGGCTTGACCAAAAAAGATAAAAAGTTTTTTGTCGCAGGAGTTTGGGATAACTCACCTGCATACAAGGCTGGTATAGAGCCAGGAGCTGAAATCATTAGAGTAAATTCAAAAAATGTTTATTCATTATCATTCCATGAACTGAACAAAATTAGAGATGAGAAAGCAAATGTTATCGATATAGTCTATATCCAAAACAACACCAAGCACAAAGCAAGACTCCACAAAGCAAAACTCCTGCCACCACTATAAATACATCGTTCTTGATTGACAGGTTTTAGTATGATTAGTAGCACGAGTCTGTAATTGATGTATAAATATTTTGACTTCAAAAAAATAGTATAAAGCCAAACCAAGGCCCCGCATCCTTAGTCGCTTATGGTATAATTCCATCAAGTTGAGCTATTAAGGGAGCGACCATTATGCGAAT
>CAYWGB010000160.1:2494-2609 GCA_964457825.1 uncultured Campylobacterales bacterium
AAAACAACACCAAGCACAAAGCAAGACTCCACAAAGCAAAACTCCTGCCACCACTCAAACACTAAAGTTGTTATGTTATAATCAAGTTATCAAAATAGGAGTCCATATGTTAACA
>CAYWGB010000161.1:0-2574 GCA_964457825.1 uncultured Campylobacterales bacterium
TTACCGGCCACACAAGAACGCATAAAGGAGAGTATAGAGCGTACAACCAGATGGGCTCAAGAGTCTATATCTTACTTTAGGCAAAAACAGGACCAGGGTGTTGGTAAAGATCAGAACATTTTTGCCATTATCCAAGGTGGTACAGATAGAGCCTTTAGAGAGCAATCAGCTACACAGCTATGCTCACTGGATTTTGATGGTTTCGCCATTGGTGGCCTGAGCGTCGGCGAAGCAAATCAAGAGATGTACGATACAGTAGAGTGGACTACACATTTTATGCCAAAAGATAAACCTAGATACTTGATGGGGGTAGGAACACCTGAAGATTTAGTAGAGAATGTCTCAAGAGGTGTGGATATGTTTGACTGCGTGATGCCAACGAGGAATGCCAGGAACGGAACACTTTTTACAAGTTTTGGAAAGATTAATATAAAGAAAAAAGAGTTTGAGCTAGATAGTTCACCAATCGATGTAGAATGTCAATGTATGACTTGCCAAAACTTTAGTAGATCATACCTAAGGCACCTTTTTAGAGCAAAAGAGTTGACATACTTTAGGCTAGCAACAATTCACAACCTATACTACTATCTAGATTTAATGAAGCAGATGAGGAGATCGATTATCGCAGGGGATTTTGATACATTTAAAAAAGATTTTTATAAACAAAGATTATAGATCAATATTCATATTTAAAAATATATCGATTATTGGTATCTAATAACACAAATATCGATTATTAGTGTTGGCTTTTTATCTAATTTTAAGCATCACTTGAGCATAATTGTCAAGCAAAATATAATTAAAAATAATTTAATCAAAAAAACAAAAGGAAATCAAGATGACAAAAGCAGAATTTGTAGAGATAGTACAAAAAAATGGAGAGTATGATAGTAAAGCTGCAGCTGAGAAAGCTGTAAAAGCGTTTATTGACTCAATAACTGAAGCACTTATCAAAAAAGAGTCTGTAGCATTAGTAGGCTTTGGAACATTCTCTACAGTAGATGTAAAAGAGAAGAGTGGTAAAATCCCAGGATCTGATAAAACTTACACAAAACCAGCACACACAGCACCAAAGTTTAAATTTGGTAAAACTATCAAAGACGCTGTAGCAAAATAATTCATATCACCCTTTTGGGTGAAACTCCTCTAAACACAATAATCATATTTTTTTATTCCAAGGATAAGTCATGAGACTTCAAGATACTATCTGTATAGGTATTGCCGGTAATTTTGCGCAACATCTAGACCAAGCTGGTGAGCTAGAAGATTTTAAAGAGGTCATAACTAGTGAGGAGAGTGCGCCCAAAGGGCTGTTTCCATTCTATCTCCCTAACAGTCAGGGCTTTTTAGGTATTTTTCCAATAGATGCCAACAGACTTATATTGCCTGACTATCAAGCAGATGTACAGATGGAGCCAGAGATTGGTATACTATTTGATGTTCTGTACGACAACGAAAAAGTCATAGAGTTGCATGCAAGGAGATTCACTGTTTTCAATGATGCTACCATACGAAAAGATGGAGTAGATAAAATATCTCAAAAAAAGTCGTGGGGTAGTAGCTCTAAAGGTATAGGGGGAAAATGGATCAATATAGATAAGTTTGCATCTGGTGGCATCATGGATAGATACCATCTATGTTCTTTTGTAAAAAGAGACAATATACTGCATCCATATGGAGTAGACGCACCTTTGGTGGGGTATAGTTATTTTCACAATAAGCTACAAGATTGGATAATTGACAAACTCAATAACCAAAAAGACTTTGGCCCATTAGAGGATATGCCTTCGCTACTCAAAGAGTGCGGCTATCCAACCGAGTTATTTGTCACCATCGGTGCAACTGCTTATGAAGAGTTCGGGGAGAGTAATTATCTAAAAGATGGGGATACACTATATATCATCGCTTACGACAGCCAAACAGATGACCCCAATCTGGAGCCCTCAGTAAGCAAGTTGATTTTAACACAAGTGGTCAAACAGAGAGCCTAGCTAATCCATCCCTTTATTTTCTCGAATACACCCATAAAGGCACTTTGGCTTGGGTTTGATTTCTCTTCGAAACTATCATGCAGTTGAGTTAAAATATCTTTTTGCTTAGTAGATAGCTTGGTGGGAAGAACCATCTTTATCTGAACTATAAATCGTCCTTTGCGTCCACTATGCACATCTGGGGCACCTTTGTTTTCAAAAATAAAATGCTCCTTGTCTTGTGTCCCTGGTTTTATTTTTATGGTAATCTCTTCATATAGAGCTGGCACTAAAATCGTATCACCCATAATACATTGAGTAAAAAATAGAGGAACCACAAGATAGACATCATTTCCATCTCTAACAAAGTGATCATGCTCTTCTACAGTAAAAGTAATATATAGATCACCCCTATGAGAATCTCTATCCTCGTTACCTGCTTTTGCAACCCTGAGCCTATTGCCATTATCTACACCTGCTGGAATATCAACGGTTACAGTGCTTTTTGATAGCTCATATCCTTTGGCTTTGCATTTTTTGCATTCACTCTTGGCCTTTTGCCCCTGACCTTGACACTTCGGACAGACTTGTGAGAATGTCATAA
>CAYWGB010000162.1:0-2561 GCA_964457825.1 uncultured Campylobacterales bacterium
GTACTGGATATGCCATACTCCAGAGCAGATGCCATGGCAAAGCTGATACCTGATGAGCTGGGTATAGATTTGACCAATTCATAAAAAAAAGAGCCTAAAATTGCCGAGCTATTAGAATCGGACCCATTGGCAAAACGTACATGGGAATACGCACTAGCTCTAGAGGGTCTAAATAGAAATGCAGGCACTCATGCGGCTGGCGTCGTGATTAGCAATGAGCCACTATGGCAGAAGACACCACTATTTAAGCCAACAGGATTAGATACACTTGCTACACAATACTCCGGCAAATATGTAGAAGATGTTGATTTAATTAAGTTTGACTTTTTGGGTCTTAAAACACTAACCGTCATAGAAGAGGCACTCCAGCTAGTAGAGCGCAGGCATGGAAAACGAATCAACTTTGTCGAGGAAAATATCGAAGACAAAGAGGTCTACGACTATATCAGTAGAGGTGATACTCTAGGGCTATTCCAGATAGAATCAGCGGGCATGCAAGATCTCGCAAAAAAGCTTAAACCTGATGGTTTTGAGGATATCATTGCGATGCTGGCACTATATCGACCAGGGCCAATGGAGTCTGGTATGCTAGATGACTTTGTTGAGCGTAAGCATGGTAGGGCAGAGATTACATACGCATTTCCTGAGCTTGAGCCCATACTCAAGCCTACCTATGGAGTAATTGTCTATCAAGAGCAAGTTATGCAAATAGTTCAAACAATCGGTGGCTTTAGCTTGGGTGGTGCGGATTTGGTTCGTAGAGCCATGGGTAAAAAGATCAAAGCAGAGATGGATAAACTCCAAGGAGAGTTTGCAGATGGTGCTGCAAAAAAGGGCTTCGATAGACAAAAAGCACATGAACTCTTTGACTTGATTGTCAAATTTGCCGGATATGGATTTAATAAATCGCACTCTGCTGCATATGCGATGATAACATTCTATACATCTTATCTCAAGTACTACTATCCGACAGAATTTATGGCCGCGATATTAACACTAGAAAAAAGCAACACAGACAAAGTTGTCAAATATGTAGATGAACTAAAGCAGATGGGTATCAGACTTCTACCACCAGATATCAACAAGTCTGGCTTAGTATTTGAAGCCAAAGATGTGGATGGTGAAGAGGTAGTGATGTTTGGTATGGGAGCCATCAAAGGAGCAGGTGATATCGCCATCAATACGATGCTTGAAGCCAGAGGCGATGAGGAGTTTACAGACTTCTCTGATTTTGTCTCCAGAATAGACTCTTCTAAAGTCAATAAAAAAGTCATTGAGTCCCTGATAAAAGCTGGTGCACTGGATGGCTTTGGCTACAGCAGAAAAGCAATGCTAGCCCAAATCGAGGATATTATAGAGATGGCTAAAAAAGCAGGAGATGCAAAAAAACAAGCTGTCGGCTCTTTGTGGGGCGAAGATGATGAGATGACTACTGTGCAACTTGAGCTCTCACCTATGGATGAGTTTGAACCTATGGAGATATTGGAGATGGAAAAGGAGTCACTTGGCTTCTATGTATCTGGTCATCCACTAGACAAGTATCGCGAGACTCTAGATGATATAAAGTATACGTTAAGTTCTGAGATAGATGAGTTGGCAGATGGTTCTCAGGCACTTTTTATAGGTAAAATTGAGAACATAACAGAGAGAATCTCTAAAAAAGGCAACAAGTTTGGTATTGCCAATATCATGGATCTGCATGGCAATATTGAATTGATGTTATTTGAGAATAGATTAAAAGAGTTAGAAGAGGATTTTGACACTACCAAGCCGATAGCTTTTAAAGTAAAAATCACAAAAGATGGAGATTTTACACGTATGAATATACTGAAAATCTCCACCCTAAAAGATGCCAAAAAGAGCAAGGTTAATGTCAAAAGAGAAATAAAACACGTTCCTGAGCCAGAGCAACCACCCATTATACTCGCTATAAACCTCATGCCTAACTCAGATGTGGTAGAGGAGTTGCTCTGTTTGGTGGAAAAACACCCCGGCAACAGACCGCTAAGCATCAAGGTAAAATCCAAGCTAGTAGATGTCTTGGTGGAGTCTCATTATAAAGTAAGTCAACAGATCATAGAAGAAGCCAGAGTACTAGGAGCCTACACCGAAGAACCACTAGCTACTCCTGCGTGATGCTTATCTCTATTTAAGCGAGGACTGTAACTGCAACTTATTTGTTCTATAACTTCCCTTGATTTATATTTCATGCCCATTAAGCTATCAGTGGCCTAAAAAAGGAACTCAAGACATGATTTTGACAACTAAAGAGTTGGAAATAAAATATATCAAATAATGGCCTAATTTTCGCGGCATTACCCTGGAACTATAAATGTTAGAGATAAAGCTCGATAGGCAGTTCAAAAAGATCTAAAACGAGATTAAAAATAGGGAAGATCTATAATACGCATCAAGCCTATAAGACTCGGAACACATTAGCAACTTTTTAAAAAATATCGAATCATGCTGGGAACCATGACAGCACACTATGGGTTATACACTAATTCAAGACGAGCAACTCACATGAGAAATGCCAGCCATCTCAAAGAGCTCGGCTGGTT
>CAYWGB010000163.1:0-2560 GCA_964457825.1 uncultured Campylobacterales bacterium
AAGATGCAGAAATGGGTTCTAACTACCATGTAGAAGAGATTCCAGAAGATATGGTCGAATTGTGCGATAAGTATCGTGAAAATCTTATTGAAAAGATTTCAGAGGCTGAAGGCAATGACGAGCTTATGGAAAAATACATGGAAGGTGAGGAGCTAACAGAAGAAGAAATCATGGCAGGCATCAAAGCTGCTACTATAGGTATGCATATAGTTCCTATGACAGTAGGATCTGCATTTAAAAATAAGGGTGTTCAGACACTACTTGATGCTGTTGTTAACTATTTGCCATCTCCTGTTGAGGCACCTGCTATAACAGGTACCATGATGGATGACGAAGAGAAAGAGGTAATTGTTGAGTCTACTGATGATGGCGAATTTGCGTCTCTCGCATTTAAAATCATGACCGATCCATTTGTGGGTCAATTGACATTTATTCGTGTCTATAGAGGCTCTTTGGAGTCAGGTTCATACACTCTCAATAGTACAAAAAACAAAAAAGAGAGAATTGGCCGTATCATGAAAATGCACGCAATAAAGCGTGAAGAGATCAAAGAGATCTATGCTGGTGAAATTGGTGCTGTTGTTGGTCTCAAGTCAACAACTACTGGTGATACACTATGTTCAGATAAAGATAAGGTCGTTCTAGAAAGAATGGATTTCCCAGATCCAGTTATATCAGTTGCGGTTGAACCAAAAACAAAAGCTGATCAAGAAAAAATGGGTCTAGCACTAGGTAAGCTAGCTGCAGAAGATCCATCTTTCCGTGTAGCAACAGATGAAGAGTCTGGCCAGACTATTATCTCTGGTATGGGCGAATTGCACCTAGAGATCTTGGTAGACAGAATGAAAAGAGAGTTCAAAGTAGAGGCTGAAGTTGGCGCACCACAAGTTGCATATAGAGAGACCATCAGAACTGCCGTGAACAAAGAGTATAAGTACGCTAAGCAGTCAGGTGGACGTGGACAATATGGGCATGTATTCCTAAAAATTGAGCCTCAAGAGCCAGGGTTTGGATACGAGTTTGTTGATGCAGTTAAAGGTGGGGTTGTTCCAAAAGAATTCATCCAGCCAGTCAACAAAGGTGTTCAAGAAGCAATGGGCAGAGGTATTCAGGCTGGATATCCGGTAGAAGATGTCAAGGTAACACTTTATGATGGTAGCTACCACGATGTGGATTCATCTGAGATGGCGTTTAAGCTTGCAGCATCAATGGGCTTTAGAGAGGGTTGTCGTGAGGCAAATCCAGTAATTCTTGAGCCAATGATGAAAGTAGAAGTGGAGACACCAGAAGATTACATGGGTGATGTTATCGGTGATATCTCTAAGCGTAGAGGACAGGTTAATGGTATGGACGATAGAGCTGGCAATAAAATTGTTGATGCGTTTGTTCCATTATCAGAGATGTTTGGTTACTCAACAGAGTTGAGATCCATGACTCAAGGTCGTGCGACATACTCTATGGAGTTTGACCACTACGAAGAGGTACCACAAAATGTAGCAAAAGAGATAATCGAAAAAAGAAACGGTTAATCACTGCTATAAGCAGGGGACACTCTCCTGCTTCCTTATCTAATCAAAATCAAAATTTTCTACATAAATATTAATTCCACCTCTTATTTGCTATAATCTTATTATCCTAAAAAGAGGAATCAATATGAACAGATCCACAGATGCAAAGATATATTTTGGCTCTTCAAAAGAGCACAGAGATGCACGAGAAGAACGAAAAAGTCCATATGATGGCAATATAGTAAGTAGTGCACCTGTTTGTAATGAAGGTGATGCAAACAGAGCACTCACGATTGCGCAATCAGCCACGAAAAAGGCTTCAAGAACTCCACTGTCACAAAGAATTTTATGGCTAGAGGATGTAGCTGATAGGCTCCATAATGATAGCAGTATATTTGCAGAAATGATTTCAAAAGAGGTGGCAAAGCCGATATCATTTGCTCGGATTGAAGTGGAACGATGCATAGAGACTATTCGTCTAACTGCGATGGAATTGGCTGGCTTGCATGGCGAGACAATCCCTACAGATATTATGCCAAGCGGCAAACAAACTCTGTCATTTTTTAGACGTGAACCTGTAGGTGTAATCGTCTGCATCACTCCTTTTAATTTCCCGCTAAACCTAATAGCTCATAAACTTGCACCAGCTCTAGGGGCTGGCAATTGTGTTGTATTGAAGCCTACACCAGAAGCTCCTATGACAGCATATATGTTCGCTAGACTTTTTATAGAGTCGGAATATGCAACTAAAGATGCTTTATCCATCGTCTATGGAGACAGCGAAGTGGGCTCAGCTTTAGTCTCATCTGAGATACCAAGAGTAATTAGCTTTACTGGTTCGGTACCAGTTGGAAGAATTATTGCACAACAAGCAGGTATCAAAAAAGTAAGTCTAGAGCTAGGAGGCAATGCTGCTACATATATTGACAGTAGTGCAGATATTGCATCGGCCGCAAACCGTTGTGCATTTGGTGCATTTTACAACTCTGGTCAGGTTTGCATATCGCTACAACGTATCTATGTACATGAATCAGTATATGATGAGTTTAGTA
>CAYWGB010000164.1:0-2520 GCA_964457825.1 uncultured Campylobacterales bacterium
CCGTGTGGTGTATGATATCTCGTCTAAGCCACCTGCTACGATTGAGTGGGAGTAGAGTTTTTTTGTCTATAAGTGGCGCTTGATATATGCAACCTGTAGGCATGGTGGGGTTACGTTAAGTGTACTGTATCGAGGGTACTATTAAGCAGTAAATATTAGCCGTATCTCGACAAAACAAAAATAATTCTTAAGCATTATTGTGTAATATGCTCTACTTGATATAGAAATATATTTTATATATCTGAAAGAACCCCTAATTTTGCACTATTTTTCAAATCGACATTAAAACAACTCTTTTAGCTATATTTTTCAATATACTTTAATATTAAATTCTGTATATTTGTACATTAACATTATTTAATATTGAAAATAAAAGGGTTGGTTGTCAAATGCGGATAAATTTATCTCAAATATTACTTTTTCTATCCTCCTCGTATTTACTCATGGCAAAAGGTACGCAGGCTGGTACAGATATAGAAAACAGTGCGACTATTTCGTACCAAGATGGTGGTACGACTTATGATGTGCACTCTAGTGTGGATAAGTTTGTTGTGGATAGGATAGTAGATGTCAAGATGCAGTGCCAGCAGAGCGAGCCTGTGGAGGTCGGAGCTGGTGAGGTAGATAGGGTGTTGACATTTGCGATGAGTAGCCTGGGGAATAGTGAGGATAATGTCACTGTGTCGTATCTGCATGAGAGTTCTGATTTTGCTCCTGAGTCAGTTAGAGTATTTGAGGATAGTAATGATAATGGGGTATTTGATAGTAGTGATACCGAAATAAATATCGTTGAGATGGGAATTGATGAGACTAAGACTATATTTGTAGTAGGCAATATACCAGATGATGTGAACAGAACCGAGGAGTCAAATGATACGCTCATAGTCGCATCAAAAAGCACTCATACCGCCACAAAAGATACGCAAAACAGCATAGATACGGTCATAAGAGATGGCGAGGATAGTGATAGCTGTCTTTATAAAGTGAGAAACTATTGGCTTGAGAGTGTGAAGAGCCAAGAGATTCATGGCGACGACAATACTACTCATACAGGTACTATCATCACGTATAGTATCGATCTGTCCATAGGCGGTGATGGTGACGCTAAAACAATTAAAGACATTCATTTAAAAGATCTCATCCCAGAGGGTACTAAATATGTGGACGGGAGTCTCAAACTAGACGGTGCTAGTGCTAGTGGTTATAGTGACGGAGAGATAGATGTGAGTGTACCTGATATTAGTGGTGATACTCATCATATAGTTACATTTGATGTGCAAGTTCAATAATAAGGAAGAGATATGAAAAATAGAATTATATATTCACTGTTAGCAGCGGTGTTGTTATCAGTATCAGCTCATGGAAAAGCAAAACCAGCAGTTGGGATTACGACTGCATCTTATGAGTTTGATGTGGTGAGGGATAGCAAAGGAAAAATCTTAAAAGATAAAAAAGGCAAGGTAGTCAAAAAATGGCAAAAGGCTACCAAGGTAGTGCCTGGTGATATAGTGAAATATGTAGATACTATAACAAACAGTGCAGATACGCCGGTAAAAAATGTAAAAGTAGTTAACCCTATAAATAAAAATCTTGCGTATGTTGCTAATAGTGCAAAATCTAGTCTGAAATCTAGCATTAAGTACTCTGTGGATGGAGGCAAGAGCTTTGATGTGCCGAATAATCTGTATGTTGTAGGTAAAGATAAGAAAAAGCATAAGGCTAAAGCTAGTCAATATAATGCGATTGAATTTGTGTTATCGGAAGTACCGGCCAAGAGCAAGACAGATGTAGAGTTCAAGGTTAAGCTAAAGTAGAAAGACTCTTACCGAGTCCATATGGGATGGCTTTTAAAGCCATGCTGTATGGATTCTGGAGGTATGGATAGTAGGTGCCGCAAGGCTAATATATAGTTAATCTAAGGAGTTTTAGATGAAAAAATATTTAATTGTAGCTCTAGCAGCAATGTTTGGGGCAAGCGGTGCATGGGCACTGGGGACAGAGGCAGGTACTACAATTACCAATGATGCTACTTTGTCATATAGTGCAGGTGGTGTGAGTCAACCAGATGTCTCTACCAGTCAGACAGATGGGACTGGAGACAGTTTTGTGGTGGATAAAAAGATAGATATGATTTTAGAGACTGATGATACTGATCAGATAGAGGTAACACCTGGACAGACAGAGAGAATCACGCATTATACATTTAAAAATGAGGGAAATGCGGATCAAAACTTTACATTTAGTTCAAGAAACCTTACTTCTGGTTCTGCTCTTGCCAATCAAGCTGATTATGATGATGATGCTGACAGCCAGAATGTATCAAGTCTAATCATAAAATGTACGGGAGGTAAGCCAGATTCAGTTGAATCTCTTGCCAATGAGACTATCAATGTGGAAGTGGCACAAGATGCTACTTTGACATGTACATTGAGCGTTACAATTCCATCTGCAGCCGATGGTGGTGCTGATGGAGATATCATGAATGTTGAGTTGCTGGCTACTGCTACAAAGGCAGATGGC